>JACOUK010000071.1 GCA_016177905.1 Candidatus Spechtiibacteriota bacterium
ATATATCGCAAGAATTGCATTTGCGAAAATGTGAGCGGTAGTTTCGCGTAAGAAACGCGGCGCGCTCTCTGAAACGCTGTCTGAAATTCTCGTAGAATGTGGGGAAATCCAAAAGATCGCCCGCGCGAAATCCTACACGGCGGATTTTATCCGCGTAGCAGGGACCGATACCATTTCCGGTTGTGCCGATGCTGTTATTGCTCTTCCGCTTTTTCTCTTCTTCCAATCGGTCTTCCGCAATATGCCATGGCATCACAAGGTGCGCGGACTCATCTATGCGAAGCCTTGTAATATCGATTCCTCTTGCTTCAAGGGCCGCAAGCTCGTTCGCCACAATGCCAAGTTCAGGCACGGTGCCTCGCCCGATGATCGAAAGTTTCGTATGAGAATTTACCATTCCGCACGGTATCGTGCGCAGAGCAAATTTCCCGCTTTCGTTCTCCACGCTGTGCCCCGCATTCCCTCCGCCGGCGTAGCGCACGACGATATCGGCATCCTGCGCCATAAAGTCTACAATTTTTCCTTTTCCTTCATCTCCCCATTGTCCGCCAATAACCGCAATCGCTGGCATCGCGTTTCCTCCTTCTTAAATTGGTAAAGTGCTTACCTTGAATAGTTTCTCGCCTCTTTTGTGATAATCACGTCATGCGGGTGGGATTCAACGACTGAACTTTGAGAAACGCGAATGAACCGCGCGTTCTCCTGGAATTCAGGAATCGTGCGGCAGCCGCAATATGCCATTCCGGATTTGACGCCGCCAATAAGCTGAAACACAATTTCTTTCACCGTGCCTTTATATGGCACTCTGCCCTCGATGCCTTCAGCGATTGGTTTTAATTCGTACTCCTGCTCCTGGCCGTATCGTTCGCGGCTTGAACGGGAAGCCATTGCCGATTCCGATCCCATCCCTCGATATGTTTTGTACGCCCTTCCTTCAAAAATCACTCGCTCTCCCGGACTCTCTTCGGCGCCCGCAAGCAAACTCCCTATCATTACGCAGTCCGCTCCGGCCGCGATTGCCTTCGCGATATCTCCCGAATAGCGGATGCCTCCATCGGCAATCACCGGAATGCCGTAGCGCTTGGCGACTTTCGCGCATTCCACAATCGCCGTAATCTGCGGGACACCAATGCCGGCAACGATTCTCGTGGTGCATATCGAACCCGGGCCCATGCCGATTTTTATAGCGTCCGCGCCGGCTTTTATCAAAGCTTCCGTGGCCTTTGGAGTAGCGATATTTCCCACAACCATATCTGTGTGCGGAAACTTTTCCTTTATCATGCTCAATGTTTCAAGAACTCTCGCGGAATGGCCATGGGCGGTATCAAGGACCAAAACATCCGCGCCAGCCTCGAGAAGCACAGAAGCTCTTTCAAATCCCTCCCTGCCCACTCCAATCGCGGCCGCGACAAGAAGGCGCCCTTGATTGTCTTTTGCGGCATTCGGGAATTGCTTGCGGCGCAAAATATCTTTCATCGTGATAAGCCCCTGGAGCCTGCCCTCCGCATCAACAATCGGCAATTTCTCAATCTTGTATTTTCGCAATATTTGCTGGGCTTCAGCCATTGTCGTTCCAAGAGTCGCTTTCACAAGTTTTTCGCCGCTCGTCATGCGATCGCGCACTTTCAGAGAAAAATCGTCTTCAAAGAGCAGATCCCGAGACGTGATAATGCCAAGAAGCATTTTGTTTTCAAACGACTCGACGATCGGGACTCCTGAAATAGCATTCTCTTCCATCACTTTTCTCACGTCCAAAAGCGAATGCTCCGGAGTCAGGCAAATCGGATCAGTAATCATTTCGCTCTCCGCGCGCTTCACTTTCCGAACAGAAAGACCCTGCTCTTCCGGGGTATTATTCCGGTGTATGACGCCGACTCCCCCTTCCCGGGCCATGGCAATCGCCATATCCGCTCCGGTCACCGTATCCATCGCGGCGGAAATCAGGGGGGCATTCACCAGAAAATTCCTTGTGAATCTGCTTTTCACCTCCACTTCATGGGGCAAAACTTCGGAATATGCCGGCGCAAGCAAAACATCGTCGAACGTAATCCCGCGGATTCCCAAAATTTTTGTGTTCGCGCGTATTTCCATGTTCATTCTCTATAACACACAAACAAAAAGTCGGCAACCCTGGGGGTGCCGACGTCTTAAACTTTTCCAGGAACCGTGCTCTGCCGCCACATCGTCAACACTTCTTCGGTTGTGAGAATTTCAAGACCCACGGTTTGATTGGCAATTTGAAGGCCGAAAGGCGCTTCGGATCTATCGAGAAAGGCGCGCACTACTTCTTCATTCGTGCGCCGCTTCAAGCCAAGTTTTCTCCAAAGATCATTGTGGCGTGACTCGGGCCTTCCAAATGTCGCGAGAGATCGTGGCCACCAAAGGTCAAACTGCTGCTGTATGAACTCTGGATAGTTCTGAAATAGCCGCGCCATCCACATATCGCCGTGCCTGATATGTTTATTCTCTTCGCTCATGGTCTTGCCATTCTCTCTCGCCCATGGCGCAAAGCTCGAATCCAGTGTGTCGCGCAACTGTTCTCCGGCTCCTCGATCCTGCAGGAACTGGAATAGCCCAAAGTTAATCCAAGTCATAAGCTCGTTTTTGGGAACAACAAGATCGTAATAAAAAATGTTCACCCGGAAATCCATGGTAGGTCTTTTGGCGGAAAGTTTTTCCCCTTGCCTAATCCGGAAACTATAATCATGCTGGTGATTCTCGACCCATCGATCAGCGTCAAACCCAATCATGTTGAGAGCATCCCTGATGCGAGTGCCGTGCGTGAACTCATCGTGCACGATAGCAGGAACGTCTTTTAGCTCGCGAGCCGCAAACTGAGGAGCGATGTAAACAATGGGCATATAGCCATAGGCACCCACATATTCTGAATCCATCTGCGAGACCAAGAGCCAGACGAGCTCGTCAAAGTATTCCCGCGTCATCTCTGCGATAGTGTTGATCTTTCCGCCGCTATGAATTATCTCCATCATTTTTGTCTCATCAGCCCATGTGAATCCATCATAATCGAACGTCACATACGGCCGAAGCTTTGCGTCCATCATTTACTTCACCTCCCTTACCTTCTGTTTCTCCAGAAACGCTCTCACCTTTTCCTTGAAATAATCGCTCTGGAGGCACGCGGTCTGCGCGCGCAGTTCCCATGGAAAAACTCGCTCATTAAGCTCACGCATTAATAATTCATTAAGAGATGTTTTGGTGGAGCTAAACGCAAGCGGAGAAGCTTTCGCGAATCTCCCAGCATAATTCCTAACAAACGTAGGAAAATTGTAACCCATCGTTGAGTTATATACCCTATCTATAACCCCAAGACCAAACGCCTCCTCAAATGTCACTCCCTTGAAATTGGGATCGTAAAGCCATGTTCGCACATGCTGGTTAAAGCCAGAACTTATGCAGCGCGGTAAAGTTAGTACCATGCCAGAATCTGGAATAAGCCCCATACTTGCAAAGGCAGGAAAAATATTTTTGTGTTCCCAGCCATAGTCCGCCAATCTGAAATCGCATGCCAGCGAAATGGATAATCCCGCACCGGCGGCCGCGCCATTGAGCATGGCAACTATCGGCTTGCCGATAAGCAGAAGAGCCCGGACTATGTTGTGATAATCCCGAAGAACTTCCTCCGCGAACTTACGCATTTCCTGATTACTTGCGCCAAGATCGATATTGCGCAAATCTTCGCCCGTTGAAAACGCGCGACCGGCGCCGGTCAGTATAAGCACCTTTTCATCTTCGGCGTGAGCAAATCTATAGAGGGCAAGAACTAATTCGGTGCGCATTTTATCATTAAACGCGTTGCGCACTTCTGGCCTATTCAGAGTAATCGTCGTGATTCCATCGTCAGTCGTTTCGTACAAAATATGCGTATACTCTTTGTCCATAGAAACCCCCTTTCAAAGAACTGCAAAAAAAGCATAGCACAGATTGGCAAAATGAAAAAGGGATAGTATGATACAAGGATGGCAAAGCGCACTCTCCAAAAAACTGAAACGCGAATGCCCCCGCAAAATGTCGAGGCCGAGCAATCGGTGCTCGGCTCTCTCATGCTCGACAAAGACGCAATCATGAAAGTCGCGGATTTTTTGCGGGCAAAAGATTTTTACCGCGGAACGCATCAGGCAATGTATCGGGCAATGCTGGAACTTTTTGAACGCCAAGAGCCGATAGATATTCTTAATCTCAAAAATAGATTGAGCGAAACAGGAAATCTTGAAGCAGTCGGAGGACAAGCGTACCTTGCGGAACTTGTAAACTCCGTGCCAACCGCGAGCAACATCCTCTACTACGCGAAGATTGTCCAGCGGAAAAGGATTCTTCGCGATCTTATCGCCGCGTCGTATGATATTGCCCAGCTTGGGTATAAAGAACATGAAGATGTGGATGTGGTGCTCGATGAAGCAGAAAGAAGAATTTTCAGCATCTCTGAAGGATCGCTTAGCCAAAATTTTGTTCCCGTCCGCTCTTCGCTTGAAGACGCGTTTGACCGGATAGACAAATTGAGCCGCAAAGAAGGTGAAACGCGGGGAGTGCCGACGGGCTTTGCCGATCTTGATAATTACCTCGCGGGGCTTCAAAAATCAGACCTCATTATTCTCGCGGCACGGCCGGGTGTCGGGAAAAGTTCTCTCGCCCTTGACATCGCGCGCAATATCACAACCCAAAAAAAACAACCTGTGGGATTATTTAGTCTTGAAATGTCGCGCGAACAACTCGTGGACCGCCTTATTTCCGCCCAAGCGGATGTTGATCTCTGGCGCATCCGCACCGGAAACCTATCCAGCAAAGGGGAGGACAACGATTTTCTTCGTATCCAAAACGCGCTTGGCATTCTTTCGGAAGCTCCGCTCTTTATAGACGACACTCCCTCGCCTACGATTCTCCAAATGCGCGCGATGGCGCGGCGGCTTCAGGTGGAGCATGGCCTTTCGCTTGTGATTGTTGATTATCTTCAGCTTATCCAGCCGCGCACCATGTCGGACAATATGGTCCAGCAAGTCACGGAAATTTCAAGAACCCTCAAAGCATTCGCGCGCGAACTTAATGTTCCGGTCCTTGCGCTTTCCCAGCTCAATAGAGCAGTAGAATCGCGCTCGCCCCAAATCCCAAGATTATCAGACATGCGGGATTCAGGATCTCTTGAGCAGGACGCGGATGTTGTGCTGTTCATCTATCGTCCGGAAAAAAAGGAAGGAGACTCTGCGGAGAACAACATCG
>JACOUK010000075.1 GCA_016177905.1 Candidatus Spechtiibacteriota bacterium
GATGCCATCTCTTCGCGCGATAATGTCCGGAGCTTTATAATCAAAAAGATTTATTCCCTGGATGTGAGAGAATGTGAAACTTTTGGTGATTGAAAAATTGCGGATGTGCCAGCCTCCGACAAGGAGAATCCAGGGGATGAGAATAAGCGCAAGAATCGGAAAGGTTTTTCTCCACGGAAACTTGCGGAAAAGAAAGATGAGAAAGAATCCCGTAAGGGCCGGAAAAATAAGATAGTACGCGATGGGCCGCACGTGTGTCGAAAACGCAAGAGTTACCCCAAGCGCGAAAGCCCAAGCCTTACTGTTTCTTTCATTTTGCAGAAGCTCGACGCCAGCGTACGCGGCAAGGAGAAGAAGAAAAGTGAAAAGAGTCTCCGTAAGCAAAAGGAATGAATTTACAAAAGAAGCCGGGTCAAGCGCGAGAAACACGATTGCGATGAACGCAATGCGCTGGTGTAAAAATTTTCGCGCAAGCGCGTATGCGAGAAGGAGACTCGCGGCGCTCAAGAGTATTTGGGCGAGAATCACGGGAAGATTGTGAATCCCAAAAAGCGAGTATATCTTTGCCAGAAACAGCGGGTACCCGGGAGTGAGAACAATTTGAGGAGCATCGGGAGAGGCTAGGCTTTGAGAGAAGCGGCCGAGTTTGAGCAGGGTTTGAGCGGAGTTTTGATAAAGGTATGAATCTCCCATGAATACGCGAGATTGATCAGACATATACGCGGGGAGAAAGAGAGCAAGTTTGACAATGAGAAAGACGAGGATAAGGAGCGCGAGCTTGGATATTTCTTTGTGACTGCGAAAGAATCTGACCATTTATTTATCGTACAAGGAATTGCAGAAGGGGTAAATATCGGGTATGGTAGTGATATGGCAAATATCCTTCTCACCGGCGGCGCCGGTTTTATCGGGTCGCATCTTACGGAAAGATTAATCAACGATGGCAACAAAGTAACTATCATTGATAATCTTTCAACGGGAAAAAGAGAAAATATTGATCCGCGCGCGGAGTTTTTCAACGCAGACATTTCTGATTTTGAGACGATGAAGCCCCTTTTTAAAAATAAAGAAGTTGTGTTTCATGTTGCCGCGATTCCAAGCGTCCCCCGTTCAATCGAAAATCCAAAGGCAAGTTTCGAAGCGAATATCATGGGGACTCTGCATGTGCTTTTAGCGGCAAGGGACTGTGGGGTAAGGCGAGTTATCTATAGCGCTTCTTCGTCCGCGTACGGCAATCAAGAGAGTTTGCCCTTGCGGGAAATTTTTGCGCCGAATCCCTTGAGTCCGTATGCTATTTCAAAACTTGTGGGAGAACAGCTCTGCCGCCAATTTACAAATCTGTATGGCCTTGATACGATAAGTCTGCGTTATTTTAATGTGTATGGGCCGAGGATGAATGAAGGCGCGTACGCCGCTGTTGTCGCGACATTTTTGAAGCAGCGTAAGGCGGGCAAGCCTTTAACGATTTGCGGAGATGGAAATCAGCGGAGAGATTTTACGTATGTTTCTGACGTGGTGGAAGCGAATGCGCGAGCCATGAATATAAAAAGAGCGGGCGGGGAAGTGGTGAATATCGGCGCGGGGGATAGCCATACTATACGTGAGCTTGCCGAATTTGTTGGCGGAGAAGTGATCTCTATGCCAGAGCGTCCCGGAGAAATCAAAGAGAGTTTGGCGGATATCGCAAAGGCAAAGAAAATTCTTGATTGGGAGCCAAAAGTAAGTTTGAAGGAGGGAATTGAGGGATTATTGAGCGCATAAATTTTCATTTTTTATGTTTACTGCCAAAGACATCGGTATCATCGGCGCTGGTTTTGTGGGAGGTGCGATAAAGCACTATTACAAAGAAGCAAAAATTTGGGATAAATACAAAGACGCCGGAAATACGCGCGAAGAAGTTTTGGCCCAGCCTGTTATTTTTCTTTGTTTGCCGACTCCCTACGCGATAAAAGCACGAAGCGTTTTTCGGGGAGCTGATATATCGGCGATTGAAGAAAATTTAGCCACGCTTCCGCGGGGGCGGATCGCGGTATTGAAGTCAACGATTCCCCCGGGAACAACGAAGTATCTCCAGGGCAAGTTTCCCGAGATTCATATTTTATTTAATCCGGAGTTTTTGACCGCCGCAGTCGCGAAAGAAGATTTTGCGTCTCCTGATAAGCAAATTTTGGGGTACGCGAGCCGGAAAGCAAAGAATTTTGCGCAGGAACTCATGGGGCTTTTGCCAAAGCCGGCTGGCGGCCACGCCCTCATCTTGCCCGCGATTGAGGCGGAACTTGTGAAGTACATGATAAACACGTATTACGCGAGCAAAGTGATTTTCGCGAATCAAATGTACGATGTATGCAAGATTGTCGGAGCTCGCTATGAAATGGTGAGACAGGGATTCGCGTACGATAAAAGAGTGGATGACAGCCATTTTGACGTATGGCACGGAGGATATAGAGGGTATTCGGGGCCGTGCCTGCCAAAAGACACAAAAACATTTGTTCGATTCGCGAGAGAGCAGGGGATAGATCTGAAATTTCACAGGATTGTGGACAAAATCAATGAGGAGTTATTAAAAAGCGGTCCGAAGGGCTCACCGTCCGATGGGAAGAAAATCAAGCCGTAAAAAGTTACAGCGAATCGCGCCGACTCCGACGCGACAAAAAGAGCGGACGCAAAAAAATGCCTTTGCGTTATTTTTGATTGAGGTGATACGTTTCGCGGGATACGCGGCGCTTTTCGTTCCGCTTGTGGTGCATTCTTCTTTTTTCTTTCCTTTTGTGGTTCCCAAGGCCGTGTTTTTCTGGATATTTTCGGAGATTGCCTTCGCCGCTTTCCTTATTCTTGCCATTTCAAACAGAGAGTTCAGGCCAAAATGGAATGCTGTTTCTCTTTCATTTCTTCTTTTTTTCGCCATAACCATCGTCAGCTCTTTTGCCGGCATCAATATCGAGCGCAGTTTTTGGAGCACGTTTGAGCGCATGGCGGGAACCGTGAATTGGATTCATCTTGCGATTTTTTTCATAGCGCTTTCTTCAACGTGGAAAACGGTGTCTGATTGGAAGAAGCTTTTAAGCGCTTCTTTCATAGCCGCGATACTTGTGGCCGCAATTTTTCTTTTGCAGAAAATAGGAGTCTCCATAATTCCATTTGATACGCGAAGCGGCGCGACCATCGGAAATTCAAGTTTTATGGCGGCGTATCTTCTTTTTAATGTGTTTTTTGGATTTTGGCTTGCCGCAAAAGCAAAGGATCCATGGCAAAAGAGTTTATATGCGGCAGGGCTCGTGTTCATCGTGCTTGCCATTATGCTTTCAAGTGCGAACGGCGCTATAGTCTCGATGCTTGGAGGAGGTGCGCTCATTTTTCTTGGATGGCTCTTTTTCGCTCGAAGAGTCCCATGTGCTCGATTGGGGGCAACCGCGCTCTTGGGATTGGGCGTTCTTGCTGGAAGCGTGATGGCGTGGGGAGTGTTTACTCAAAATCACGCTATCGTAAGCAAGCTTCCTTCCTTTTTTTCAAATACCGGTCCTATCGGAGCTCGAAAGGTGGTTTGGGATATAGCGCTCAAAGGGATAAAAGAAAGGCCGCTTTTAGGCTGGGGGCCTGAAAATTATAACGTGGTTTTTACGAAGTATTTTAACCCGTGCCTTGCTCTAAGTGAATGCG
This sequence comes from Candidatus Spechtiibacteriota bacterium, assembly GCA_016177905.1. GTDB lineage: Bacteria > Patescibacteriota > Minisyncoccia > Spechtbacterales > HO2-43-30 > JACOUK01. Next base: position 3,658 of record JACOUK010000075.1, read on the forward strand.
GCGGAGAGATTTGGTTTGACAGGACTCATAATATAATCCTTGACCATCTCATCAATTCCGGAATTATTGGACTTTTGAGCTATTTTAGTCTTTTTGGCTCGGCATTGTACATGATTGGAAGGAAGTTTGTATCTTCAAAAGAAGAATGGATCCTGCCGTCAGTCGTAATCGCGGCGCTCGCGAGTTATTTTGTGCAGAATCTTCTTGTGTTTGATATGCCGAGCACCTATATCATGTTTAGTCTGACACTCGCGCTTGTGGGAGGGATGTTTGCCATTACGCCGAGTATTCCGGCAGGCGAGTCGGAAAAGTTAAGAAACCCGAGTCCTGTCGCGGTTACTTTTGTGGGCGTGTTTCTTCTTTATTTTCTTTTTTCATGGGGATTTCAGTCGCTTCAAGCCGCGCATTTGGGGATTGTGATCAGCCGTTCGGATCTTGCGGCAGATAAACGGCTCGCTTTGTATGAGAAGACTTTGTCGGTAAGCCCCATAGGCCATAGTCAGATCCCTGATTTTTTTATGGATAGAGTGATGTCGTGGATTGAAGGAAATTCAAAAATTTCTCCGGAATTTATCGCGGGGGTTGAAAAAATAATGATCGAGCATATCGCAAAAAATCCGGAAGATTTTCGGAGCGTCTTGATTCTTAGCAATTTTTACAGCGTCGCGCACGCGTATAACGCGGAATATCTTCAAAAATCAGCGGAGACCGCGCGGCGGGCAATCGCGATGAGTCCTGCGAACCAGCAGGGATATGTGGCGCTCGCGCAAGCGTACCTTTCAACGAAGGAGTATCAAAGCGTCATCGATAATTTGAAAATTGCCCTGAATCTTGAGCCAAGGTACGGAAGAATGCATTGGCTCCTTTCTCAAGTGTACGCGCAGGCCGGAGAAAAAGACAAAGAGGAAGAAAGCCTGAAGCGCGCGGAGGAATTAGGCTACAGGGCGAAATAGATGTCAGATTCTGTTATTCAGCAAGGTATTTTTGTTCATCAAGGGGAAGTCTATCTTTTTTGATAGGGGGGGTTGTAAGGTCGCCCCCTTGCGGGAACAAAAATACCTTGCTGAATAACACGACGCGATGTTTTTTACGAAGCAAAAATATTTTTTTACTGCCGTCTTTATTCTGGGCGGTGTTTTGTTTGCAGCGCCCGCGTACGCGGACACCATAAGTTTCAATGTGGATCCGACGCATGATTCAGAAAAGAGCGAGACGATTGCGGCAACATCGTATTTTGTGGGAGAAAAGGCGCGTTGGTACATTTCCGATCAATACTTTACGGCGTTAAATTCAGCCCAGCAGACGAATCTTTTGGCGGATGTGCGGAATGTTTCGCAGGAATTTGACGCGGTTATATATCCTTACGAGAGAGCTTTGTTTGGTTCTGAACCAACTCCCGGAATAGATAATGACCCCAAAATTTTTATCCTGCTTTCGCAGCTTATTGATGACGCGGGAGGATATTTTCGTGAACAAGACGGTTTTGCTCGCGATGTTGCTCCAAATTCAAATGAGCACGAAATGCTCTACCTCAATATTCGTTATATGGGAAGTCCGCGCATGCGCGCGTTTCTCGCGCATGAATTTCAGCATTTGATTACGTTTAATCAAAAACGCATACAATATGGATTGAAAGAAGATGTGTGGATGAACGAAATGCGTTCCGAACTCGCCCCGACGCTTCTTGGGTATGACGATAATTACAAGGGAAGCAATCTCGAGGCGCGAGTTTCAATCTTTCTTAAAAATCCGGTAGACTCGCTTTTAAATTGGCAGAACAAAGCGCAGGATTACGGATCAGTCAATTTGTTCGGGCAGTATGTTTTGGATCATTACGGCCGATCCGTGATTGCGTCGATGGTAGAGAATCGCAGGGTTGGGGTGGATAGCTTCAACGAGGCATTGCGGGCTTTCGGGTTCAAGGAGAGTTTTTCGGATGTGTTTACGAATTGGAGTATCGCGCTTTTGGTGAATAATTGTTCGTATAGCGCGGGAATCTATTGTTTTTTGAATCCGTCCCTTTCGTACGGCGCAATCCATGTTCCGTTCGCAAAGCCGGGAGGCAGCGGATCTTTGATTGACGTTGCGCAAACATCGTACGAATGGGAAGCAAATTGGTTTGAATTTTTCACGCCGCTGAAGGCTGAACGGCCGGAAAAACATGTGTTTCATCTTAATTTCGACAGCCCCATAAATAGCGGCTTCCGCATTCCTATTATTGTGTATAAGGAAGATGGGGTTCAAATCCGTGAAATTGGACAGATGAACCTTGCGGGCGGGAAAGGAGAATTTTCAAGAGAAGATTTCGGTTTTGTAATTCCTCGAATCGTTATTATTCCTTCAAATCAATATAGCATCGGCGGGACATATGGAGAAAATGCTCCGCGCGTTTCGTATAATTTTACGGCTTCTTTGCTTCCAAAATTGCAGGAACTTCAGGCAGTTTCGACGACTACCGCAACTTCGACGGACCTGCCTGCCGGCGAGGCAGGGCCGCAGATCGTTCAAATCGTTCCTCAATTACCGGATTTTCCCGATGGCACGCTTCTGCGGGCGCGGGATGATTACAAAGTGTATATTATCAAGGGCCCTTCGGCGAGATCAGGGCAAGCTTATAAACGCTGGATTCAAAATTCAAAAATTTTTGAATTCTATCCGCATTTGAGTTTTGACGCGGTGAAGGTTGTGGAGCAAAGCACTCTCGCGCTCTATAAAGATTCGTATCTTGTGCGGAAAGACGGCGATTCGAAAGTGTATGAAATAAATGGCGATGGCACGCGGCATTGGCTCGATATGACTCC
>JACOUK010000076.1 GCA_016177905.1 Candidatus Spechtiibacteriota bacterium
CAACATCATTTATATTTTTATTTGATGTCTGCCAAAACAGCCACAGATCGCTCCCAACTTTTTGTTCGTCAAAGTCAACCACATATTGACATTTGACATTTGAGCTTTGACATTTGACATTTATGGTACCCGTCACTTCTGTTTTCACTCCTCCCGCGACATCACTCACATAGGTAGCGTACTTTTTGCCATTGATTTCATACACAGGGTCAATTGTGGTTGCTGTAAGCTTAGTCGCTGTTAGGGTATTAACGCCAGTGATATTGAAACCACTCATATTGAGATTCGTTGTCGCTATGTGGTTGCCGAGATTATCAGCACCTCCAACACTGCTCCATGAAGTTTGACAAACCCCTGCGATGCAAAGCCCCCCTGAAGCATTGATCTGGCCCCCCTGTACATCTAATTTGTATCCCGGGATCGCTATCCCGATGCCGACGTTGCCGCCGCTTGTGATTCTCATCCGTTCACCGAGGGCATTCCCACCCCTTGTGGTAAACCGCATGTAGGAGTCGGTAGTGGCGGCACCGTCCCAAGCCATGCCGATATGACCCATGTCTACGGGCGTGGCTGCACCGGCGAAGTATAGCGCTGGGCCTACGTTGGCCGCCGCAGCGTTGCCATTCCATAGGGAGGTATTTATTTGCAGACTTGGATCATCGGCTCTTACAGTTAGACGCGCTCCCGATGCGCTATTCGCCGTCCCGATGCCGACGTTGCCCGCTCCTGTTATTCGCATCCGCTCTCCTGTACTCCCGCCTCCTGTCGTACTTCGCGTCACAAACGCAAGGTCGGCGGCACCAGAAGTAGTATCACCTATTTGAATGGCGGAAATCGCCGCTGAAGTCTGACCCGTTGAAATCACATCAAACCTTATCCCTACTGTCGCACCAACGGCATTATTCGTAGTGAGAAGAGCAAGGCCCGAAGGCGCTGTAATGCTTGTTCCTGCAACGCCAAGGATTTGCAGTTTAGAATCGGGCCCCGCCGTCCCGATGCCGACGTTGCCGTTGTTGAGTATCGTTAATTTTTCTGTGCCGTTTGTGTAGAAGCGATGTTCAGACGCGCCGTAGTAAATGGGAGCTGTTTCGCCCGTGTTGCCTTTTAGGAAGAGATCGTTAAAGCCGACGAGCGCGTCAATGTTTATGATGTCCGCGTCATTTCCAACATCAATAGACCCGCCCGGAGAAGGTCGAAGAGGCGGGGCGACATTGCAGCCCGGAGGGTCGCAGCCCGGAGGCGCGCCCGCGACAAGACGAGCCGCGGCAAAGAGGAAGACAAGGGAACCTAAAAATACACCTGAAAATAACAGTGTTTGAGAAAATACGTCTTTATGCAAAGAGAAATGTTTCATTCCCGCAACTCTACTATACCACAAGTTAAGCTAGCGGGCTTGTGGATATCTGAAAAACCTGCTATGATCTGCGCATTATGAAGATTTTATTTTTTGGCGATGTGTTTGGGCGTCCCGGGAGAGACGCGGTAGCGGAAGTTTTGCCGCGCTTGCGAAAGAAGTACAGTCCAGATGTGGTGGGCGCGAATGTGGAGAATCTTGCCCATGGCCATGGGATCTCGCGGGAATCTTTGGGCGAAATGGAAAACATCGGCGTTGATTTTTTTACGTCTGGAAATCATGTGTGGGAAGGGAAGGATTCAAAAGCATTACTTGAAAAAAGAGACTTGCCGCTTGTGCGCCCGGCGAATTACCCCCCGGGAGTTTTGGGAAAAGGTTTTTCAAAAGTGCGTGTCGGCACAAAGACTCTGCTTGTCGTAAATCTCATGGGAAGAGTTTTTATGAAAATGAATCTCGATTGTCCCTTGAGAGGAGCGGATGAAATTTTGAGCCGCTACAGCTTGAAGGGGGAAAGGGCGAATGAAAGCGAAGATGAAGAAGATAAAGAATGTGTGGACGCGATTTTTTTGGATTTTCACGCGGAAGCAACTTCAGAAAAAAGAGTTCTCGGATTTTATCTCGATGGGCGGGTTTCCTGTGTGGTCGGCACTCATACCCACGTGCCGACTGCGGATGAGCAGATTTTGCCCAAGGGCACCGGGTATATTTCCGATGTCGGAATGTGCGGAGTGAGAGATTCTTCGATAGGCATGGATAAAGATATTATGATTAAAGAGATGTTGACGCAAGTGCCGGAAAAAAAGGAAGTGGCGGAAGGAACATGCGAAATCGGCGCGATTCTGTTTGACATCGGGAAAGACGGATTATCGAGAAAGGTGAAGCGGATTAGGGAGATGGTGGAGTAGTTTGGCTTATACACTTGCGAAATTATGAGATACGAGTGTAGAATAGAAATGAAAGGTCGGTTTAACAATCATAAAACATGAAACATGAGACATGAAACAAAATAATGTTTCAAGTTTCAGGCTCAATGTTTCATGAAAATAATGACTCGAGATTATCTTTTAGAGCAAATGGCGGCAAAGGCAGGAGTTACGAAGAAAGCCGCCGATGACGCGGTTCGCGCGTTTACAGACGTTGTAACCGACGCGTTGAGCAAGGGAGATTCCATAACGCTCACGGGATTCGGGACTTTTCAGATTTCAAATCGCGCCGCGCGTCAGGGTGTAAATCCGAGGACCGGCGCGAAGCTTCAGATTCCGGCAATGAAAGTTCCAAAGTTCAAGGCAGGCAAGGCGCTGAAGGACGCGGTACGGTAATCAAGGGATAGAGATCCCTGCCTGCCGGCAGGCAAGATCTGTACAATAAAACTACCCCGCAGCTGCGGGGTAGTTTTATTGTGAGCAGGTAAGGGGAGTCGAACCCCTCTCAACAGCTTGGAAAGCTGTGGTAATACCGATATACGATACCTGCGGCTACTCTTGGTCGGGGCACAGAGATTCGAACTCTGACTAAATCCTCCCAAAGGACTCGTGCTACCGTTACACTATGCCCCGCTTCCGGTGCGCTGAAGCGACCTTCGGCGTGGCGAAAGCCCGCAAAGGTCGCGAAAGCGACGCTTTTACATCTTATCAAAAATTTTCATTTCCGTAAATCCAGCGCGTATGAATATCAGAATGTAAGTAAAAGCCCGACTTAAAGTCGGGCTGTTTTTGGCATCATGTATGACGATAGCCGCCATACGAGCAAACCTGAAATGAGCGAAGTTGCGGGCACCAGCATCCAGAACCATATCATCCACTGCAAAATTCCGCCGGAAAGCTGATGGGGAAGCTGTGTTACTTGCCCGGCCCACGCGACAATACTCCAGTATGAAACAGCGCTTACGAAAAGCGCGCCCCCAAACAACCATGGAAGAGACCGGCGGCGTGCGGTTTTTGCGATACTCGAGAACCACCAATCAATCACTACTGCTTGGGTTATAACCGGGAACGGCATCACAAGAAAGTCGGTATTCGTGAGCGCTTCAATGCTCCTTCCCGTAAGCCAGAAGAAAAGCCAGGCAACTATTGCGGCAACAGAAATAACAAGGGAGCGATCTATCAGCACCCGAAGCAACATAAGGCCTGTGACCAGTATTGCGGTGCCAGTTACCGGATATGTAAATCCCGGGGTTGATTGTGCGAGGCCAGCCGCAGCCGGCACGTCATATTGGAGCAAAAGGAACATCAAGATCGAAATCATCGCCGCAGAGATAAGAAGCAGCCTTCCCTTGCTTCCCATGTGTTGCGCGAGCATCACGAGTCCCCAAAGTTCGACTAGGATACCTATCCAAAAGAGAAGATGCGGTGGACTCCACCCGCTCGTTTCAAGCCCAAAGAAAATGTGCCAGATCTCGTCGAATATGACAATTGATACAAAGACAGTAGTACCCCCCGTAAATACGCACCAGAGACATCGCTTGATTTTTCCCTCGGATTTTCGGACGGCCAGGAGCGCAAGCCCCGCCCCTACGCTATACAGAAACGCCGCGGCAATAATAAAAAGATGAGCGGGCTCCAGGAGTGAGTGCTGGCGGACTATATGCACGAACGTGTCCCATAAACTCCCGATCGCGATACAAGCAGTTCCCAATATCCCTGCATCAACCACCATGCTCATTATTGCTTTCTGTTCGAACGGCTTCATTTATTCTGCCCCTTGTCGTATGTTTTGAATGTACAGACCTACCGAAACTCTATCAGAAATTTGCCAGCTGGTCAATGCATGACCTTCATATATAATGTATAATAGGCATATGGAGCTCATAAAAAAAATTATTGCGGAGCTTGCGTTTTGGAAAGAGTGTAAAGAATACGGGCTTGGGCTTTGGCAATGCCCAAAATTTCTTTTTGTCGTGATGGGCGGCGTTACGATAATCGCGATGATCGCGACTGACTTTGTCACCACGCGGTACGCGGAATCAAGCTTTGTGATTTTGAGCGTTGTGGGCGTTGCGATAGTTATTTTTACGATAGGGAATATTATTGTCCAAAGTTTTGAAAAAATGGCCGCGGCAAGCCGCATGAAGACAGAGTTTGTAAGCATCGTGTCTCATCAGCTCCGCACCCCGCTCTCGTCCTTGAAGTGGTCGCTCGATTTGCTGCTTTCGGGCAAGATTGGGAAGGTTTTGGGCAAGCAGTTGGAGCAGACGGAAATGATGAAAGAAAGCAACGAGCGAATGATCAAATTAGTCAACGATCTTCTCAACGTCACTCGCGTCGAAGAGGGAAGGATTGCGCTTGAAAAGGAGGAATTCGATCTTTTGGAGCTGGCGCGTGAATTAGCGCGCGACGCGAAGAGGTTTGCGGAAGCAAACAATACGTTACTTGTCATAGAAGAAACAAACTCGCCGCCTGCGCTTAAAGTGTGCGGGGACAGGCGATACATTTTGATGGCGTTGGAGAATTTTATTGATAACGCAATCCGTTACATTCTGGAAAAAGGAGAGGTTCGCGTGTCACTTTCAAAACGCGGCGAATTTGCTCATGTGGAAGTGAAAGACAATGGAGTCGGGATACCCAAAGACGAACAGCGCCATATCTTTCAAAAATTTTTTCGAGCGCAAAATATTATGCGCCATAGGACCGAAGGAAGCGGTCTCGGCCTCTATCTTGCGAAAGCATTCATCGAACTGCATAACGGCAAAGTAGGCTTTTTTTCAAAAGAAGGGGCAGGAAGTACATTTTGGTTCGAATTACCATTAAACTAACACGAATGGCGCGAATATTTATGCGAATTTACAAATATTCGAATATTCGGACATTCGCATAAAAATTCGTAAATTCGTGTTACAAAACTATGAAAAAAATTTTATTTATTGAAGACGAACCAAATCTTCAAAAGACTGTTGGAGAAATTTTGCGGGCAGAAGGCTTTGAGATTCTGGAGGCGACTGACGGAGAAGCCGGAATTTTGCTCGCAAAGGCCAGACATCCGGATATTATTTTGCTTGACATTATTCTTCCCAAGAAAGACGGCTTTGAGGTGATGAAAGAGCTGAAGGAGGATCCAGAAACCGCGCGCAGTAAGATTATTGTGCTTACGAATCTCGAAAGTTCGTCCGACGTGGAAAGGGCGCTTGCTCTGGGTGCCACGACGTATCTTGTGAAAGCAAACTATAATTTGGAAGATGTGGTCGCAAAAATTAAGCAAATCCTCGGCGAATAGATTTTTACGCGCGCATGCATGTAAGTCCAGAACAACTAAAGGCCTTCCTTCTCGATTCCGAACTTGCCACAAAAAAGCAGGTGGAAGCAGCGGAGAAAAAGGCGGCAACCTCCAAGCAGAAACTGGGGGATGTTTTGGTTTCGGAGGGCGTCATTTCCGGCGAGCAACTCATTAAGCTCGAGGCGTATATTCTCGGGATTCCGTATGTAAATATCGAGAAAGAGATTATTGACCCTCAAGCTCTAAAAGTTATTCCCGAACCAATCGCGCGCAAGCACAACATTATCGCGTTTAAGAAGGCGGAGGGAACCCTCGAAGTCGCGATGCTTGATCCGGAGGATCTTCAAACCATAGATTTTATCAAGAAAAAGTCGAACCTCAAAATTTTGCCAAGACTCACGAACAAAGAAAGCATCAAGAGCGCGTTGCGCCAGTACGAGGAGAGCTTACGAGCGGAGTTCGGGGAGCTCATCGAAAAAGAGTCCCAAAGCGTAAAAGTTGTAGCAGAAGAGGCGGGAGAAACGGAGGAGCAGTCGCTTCAAAAACAGGCCGAGGAAGTTCCAATCATAAAAATTGTTGATGCTATTTTGCGCCACGCGGTGACGCAAGGCGCGTCCGATATCCATATCGAACCGCAAGAAAAAGAGGTCTTGACACGGTATCGTATCGACGGCATACTCCACGACGCGATGACTCTTCCATTCGCAGTGCTTTTGGGCATTGTCGCGCGCATCAAGGTGCTGGCGGAACTCAAACTCGATGAGCATCGGCTTCCTCAAGACGGGCGTTTTAAGATTGAAACGGAAGATTATCGAGTTTCATTTCGCGTTTCGATTTTGCCGGTCTATAACGGAGAAAAGGTTGTGATGCGGCTGCTTCGGGAAAACGTGAAAGGATTTACTCTTGAAACTCTTGGATTTGGCGGAGAGGCGCTCGAGAAAGCGCATAAAAATTTACGAAGACCGGTCGGCATGCTTTTAGTGACTGGACCTACGGGATCCGGAAAGACCACGACACTTTATACAATGATGGATATCATCAATACCCCCGGCGTCAATATCTCCACTATCGAAGATCCGATTGAATACCGGATGCCCCGGATCAATCAGACGCAAGTTCGTCCCGATATCGGACTTACATTCGCGAATGGGCTGCGGTCTTTGGTGCGGCAAGATCCGGATGTTATCATGGTTGGAGAAATCCGGGATTCAGAGACCGCGTCGCTTGCGATTAACGCGGCGCTCACCGGGCATTTAGTGCTCTCGACTCTTCACACGAATAGCGCCGCCGGCGCTTTGCCTCGACTTCTTGATATGGGAGCAGAGCCGTTTCTTATCGCCTCAACGGTAAATTTAATTATCGCCCAACGGCTTGTGAGAAAATTATGTCCTGATTCCCGAGACAAATACAAACTCACGGCCGAAGAATTAAAGGATGTCGGAATATACATTGATGATGGGCGCGTGATGTCGTTTCTGCATAAGAATAAGATTGTGGAGCCAACAAAAAAATGGGGAGACTTGGAGTTTTATCGCGCAAAGCCTTCAAAGGCCTGTCCGGATGGGTATAAGGGGAGAGTTGGAATTTATGAAGTGTTGCAAGTTACGGAGTCGATAAAAAATCTTATAACTGGCCGCGCGACGTCAGACGATCTTGAAAAGCAGGCGCGAAAAGAAGGAATGCTGACAATGGCAGAGGATGGGATTACCAAGGCGGCTCAAGGGATTACTTCTATAGAAGAAGTTTTGCGTGTTACACGCGAATGATCTATTCCTACAGCGCAAAAAATTTACAAGGGGAGAATGTGAGCGGTTCGATGGAAGCAAAAGACAAAGTTGGAGTTGCCCGGGCTCTTCGGAGGCAAGGATTTGTGCCGGTTCATATAGAAGCAAAGGAGGCGGCTTCTCGGAAGGCGGATGGAGGAGAGAAAGAGGCGATAAAGCAAATCACAAATCTAAACATCAGAGGAATCTTCGATGCTCTCCGAGGCGTGGCGCTTGTGGATAAGATGATGTTCTCCAAGCATCTTTCAGTGATGATGTCCGCGGGAGTGCCGGTGACGCGAGCGCTTGAGGTTTTAAGTCGCCAAACAACGAACGTGCGATTCCGTAGCGCCATTCTCCAAGTCGCCGAGGACGTAAGAAGAGGAAAACAATTTGCTGATTCTCTCGCGCGTTTTCCCGGGATTTTTGATACTCTGTACGTAAGTTTGGCGCGCTCCGGGGATGTCGCCGGGAATCTTCCCGAAGTTCTCGCTTTGCTCGCGGAGCACCAGAAGAAAGAGCACGAATTAAAATCTCGCGTGAAAGGGGCGCTTATGTACCCGCTCGTTATCGTTATCGCGATGGGGGGCGTGGGCGCCCTTATGATGACATTTGTGGTTCCAAAGCTCGCGGCAATTTTTGAAGAACTGAACGTCCCATTGCCATTGCTCACCCAGCTTATCATTGGCGTGAGCAAAGCCATTAGGAACTATTGGATTTTTTTCATTATTTTATTGCCGGCATTTGTTTTTCTCTTCAAAAAACTGATGGCCGCCACATACGGGCGTTCTTTTCTTTCCTGGTTATTTTTACACGCTCCTATTCTGCGGCCAATAACGCAAAAGGTGAATTCTGCCCTTTTCGCACGGACCCTTTCTTCTCTTATCGAAGGAGGAGTTCCTATTCTTGACGGGCTTTTGATTACGCGCGACACGCTGGGAAATTTATATTACAGGCAAAGCGCGGAGAAAATATACGAAGAGGTCAAGGGCGGAGGATCTCTTTTTGAAGCGCTCCAGCGCTTTGAGGGTATTTTCCCGGGACTTGTTGTTCAGATGGTGCGCGTCGGGGAGGAGACCGGCTCGCTTGGAGACATGCTCAAGCGTATTGCCGAGTTTTACGAAGAAGAAGTGAATAGCACGACAAGAAATCTTTCCTCCATCATTGAGCCGATACTGATGATTGTGATCGGGGCTGTTGTCGGCGTGTTCGCGATTTCTATGATCCAGCCAATGTACAGTGTTATGAATCAGTTATGAAGCACTCTGGGGTTACACTCGTTGAGTTTTTGGTTGTCCTTGGAATATCGGCGATACTCGTCGGTATTTCCGGGGGAGTTTATTTTACCTTTTTGAAAAGAAGCAGTATTGAGACCGAGGCGCGGAAAATCGCGAGCGTCTTATATCTTGCGCGCAATCAAACATTAGCATCGGAAAACGAACAAAGTTTTGGCGTGCGCTTTATAAGTTCCACCGGAGAATATATTCTTTTCCCCGGCACGTCATTTAATCCTTCAGATCAAGAAAATAAGCAATTCCGCCTGCCTTCGCAGATTTTTATTGATTCTGTCCAGCTTCAAGGAGGAGGAGATGATGTGATGTTCAGTCGTTTAAGCGGGGCGACCTCTCAATACGGGTTTGTGCAATTGAAAGATCGAAAAGATACATCTTTGGCGCAAGTACTTTGCATAGATTCATCTGGCGCTCTCGAGACCCGGACAGCATGCCCCGAAGCTACTTTGGAGTACACCGGAGCGGCAACAAGCGGAGATCTTGCTTCATTTCCTTCAAACGCGGGATGGGGAGACCCCGCGCAAAGTTTTATCGTGGGATTGCAAAATATCTCCGTGCGCGAGGTTCAGCTTTATGTGAGAAAA
>JACOUK010000077.1 GCA_016177905.1 Candidatus Spechtiibacteriota bacterium
AGTAACTTCAGCGTCTCGGAAAGGACATACAGAAGTATTTTCCTAGTCCCGTCAGCATCTTTCCTGCTTTTTGCTTCCTGCATTTGTTTTTTGCTTTTCTCTATGTAGATGTCCGCGAAATCATGCCAAACAAAATCATACAGCGCGTGCGCCGCGTGGCCAAACTCATACTGTTCTATGTATCTGTCCGCAACTTTTATGGTTTTATTTAGTTTGGCAAAAATTTTTTTATCCGCAGATGTTCGTATATTGTATATTGTATATTGTATATTGGAACCGACGGTTTGCATTGCTACAAATCGCGCAATATTCCACAGTTTATTGCAGAATTTCCTTCCCGCGATAATGTGTTCTTCCGCAAATTTTATATCCTGCCCGCCCATCGCTTGGTACGCCATGCCAAAACGAGTGGCGTCCGCTCCATACTTTTCGATAAGCTCAATGGGATTGATTCCGGTGCCCAATGATTTACTCATCCTTCTGCCATCCTTCGTAAGAACGGTCGCGTGGATAATAACGTCGCTGAAAGGTTTTTTGCCAAGAAATTCATACGAAGAAAAAATCATCCGCGCGACCCACAGATTTATGATCTGTCGGTCTGTAGACAACACTTGAGTGGGATAAAATTGCAAGTCCTTTGCTTTCTCGTCGGGCCAGCCAAGTGTCGCGAATGGCCAAAGCGCGCTTGAAAACCACGTATCGAGCACGTCTTCGCTGTTTTCTATGGGAATTCGATGCCCCCACCAAAGCTGGCGCGATATGCACCAATCTTTTACATTTTTTAGCCATTCAAAATAAACTTTCTCCCACTTCTTTGGCATAAATCGAACTTCGCCGTTTCTTACCGCCTTCATCGCGACTTTCGCGAGCTCACCCATTTTGAGAAACCACTGCATACTCGCGAGCGGCTCAATCACGGAATCGCACCGATAGCAATGCGGCACTTGGTGTGTATAATCTTCAATCTTTTCTATAAGATTCTGTCTCATGAGCTCCTCCAGCACTTTCGCGCGGCATTCTTGCGTTTTAAGCCCAGCACAAAGAACACCGGACTCCTTTGTCATCCGTCCCATTTCATTAATAACTTTATACTGCGGCAAGTTGTGGCGCAGGCCGATTTCCCAATCATTGAAATCGTGCAATGGCGTTACTTTTACCGCCCCTGTGCCAAACATTGGATCCACCGCGTCGTCGGCAATAATCGGAATTTCCCTGTTTTGTATAGGCAAAATAACTGTCTTGCCAACCACATCTTTATATTTTATGTCTTTTGGGTTCACCGCAACAGCCGCGTCGCCCAGCATAGTCTCCGGCCGCGTGGTGGCGACGGTAATAAATCTGTTCTGGACTGATTTGTTATCACCCCCCCATTCTTCCCCCCCTTCGTAAGGGGGGGATTGAGGGGGGGGCGCATCTTTCATGGGATATTTAATAAACCAGAGTTTCCCTCGTTCTTCTTTGTGTTCAAGCTCCAAATCCGAAAGAGAAGTTCCGCACCTTACGCACCAATGTACAATCCGAAGGCCGCGATAAATCCAGCCCTTATTATAATAATGCGAAAATGCCGCCTCCACTGCTTTTGCGTACTCTGCATCCATGGTAAAGCGCGTACGGGACCAATCGCACGACGCGCCCATTTGCTTCAATTGCGAAAGTATGACGTTTCCGTACTGCTCTTTCCATTTTAAAACTTCTTCGATAAACTTTTCTCTTCCAAGATCAAAGCGTGATGTGCCTTCTTTGCGCAATTTTTGCTCAACTTTATTTTGCGTAGCAATTCCCGCGTGGTCGGTGCCGGGCAACCAAAGAGTTTTGTATCCCTCCATTCTTTTCTTTCGAATTATGATGTCTTGAATCACCGTGTTCAGCGCGTGGCCCATGTGAAGCTCGCCCGTCACGTTCGGCGGAGGAATGAGAATTGTAAATGGCTTTTTGTGGCGCTTCGGCAGATTATCGGGATTAAAAAAACCGCTCTCAAGCCACAGATTGTAGATTTTTTGCTCGGTCGCTTTCGGGTCGTAGGTTTTGGGCAGCTCTTCAGCTTTAGACATGGCTCTATTATTACATCAATCCTTCTAGCTCAAAAGTCTTGACAAATGCAAAGATTTAGTATATGCTAAAGATACCCTGTGAACCCCGCTCCACGTGATTATATGTGTCAGGAGGTGTTGAGAATGTTAGGCTCTTACGGTATAAGATCAGCGGCTACAGAGCGTCGGATTGCAGAACAAGCAGGCGTGATAATAGTCATAAGCGACATGTTAGCTGTGTTAACTATACCGTTCTTGTTCGCTCTGCCATTCTGGCCCCGATACAATGACAATGACCATCTCTTGCCCGGTATTCCCATTGTTACCCTTGCATTTCTTGGGATCACGGCTATTAGTGCCCTTATCATGATGATTAGCTGGGCTGTCTGTGAGATTCAGGAAGACACCTATTGGTTTCTTTAACCGGGAAAGCAAAGATTGAGCTCGTCTGAAAACGAGCTCTTTAATTTTAGTGAATTTTGAGATTGCCACTTGCTTTGAGGGTTTTGTAGCGGGTGAGACTTGCTTTGTCTCTGTGGAAATACGCGGCGGCGGCGATCATTGCGGCGTTGTCAGTGGCTAACGAGGTATGCGGTATTTTGTATACTGTATATGGGAGCTCTTTTTTTATAACTGCCCCCAATTGCTCGCGCAGTTCTTGGTTTGCCGCGACGCCGCCGGCGAGCATGATAGTTTCTGCGTTATATTCTTTTGCCGCTCGTATCGTTTTTTTAACAAGAACATCTACAACCGCCTGCTGGAACGAGGCGGCAACGTCTCTCCTCAAATTCTTGGAAATTTTTTTCAAGTCCGATTCATTGATTTTCGCGTTCATCTCTATGCCTAGTTTCTTTTTTACTCCGTACAAAACCGCGGTTTTTAGTCCCGAGAAACTAAAATTGTAATCATTGCTGTGCGCCATGGGCCGAGGAAAAGCAAACGCTTTGGGATCTCCGCCTTTCGCGGCTTTTGCGATTTCCGGCCCTCCCGGAAACCCCAATCCAAGAAGCCTCGCTACTTTATCGAATCCCTCCCCTGCCGCGTCATCAACCGTCTCTCCTAAAAGTTTGTATCTCAAAATATCTTTTACGAGAATCAATTGCGTATGCCCGCCTGAAACCGCAAGGCAAATTGCCGGAAATTTGGTAATTGATAATTGGCCCGCTCCGCCCTCGCGGGAGCGAGGCGAGTAATTGGTAATTCCGTCAATTTTTTGCGGCAAAAAATTCGCGGCTATGTGTCCTTCCATGTGATCCACTCCAAGAAGCGGAATCTCCCACCAATACGAAAGCGCCCTTGCGAAATTCACCCCGGTCCAGAGCGCCGGCTCAAGGCCCGGACCGTATGTTACGGCAATTAAATCAACCTTCGGTTTTTTTACTTCAGACATCCCCGCCTTTCGTAACGCCTCTTTGAGCACCGGCAGCAAATTTTCTTGATGGGCCCGTTTTGCAAGGCTCGGCACCACTCCCCCGTATTCTTCGTGAATCTTCGTCTGCGAGGAAACGACATTTGAAAGTATCAGAAAACACGGCATCTTCCTGCCGCTTCTTTCGCGCGCTCGCACAAGCGCGACGCACGTGTCATCGCACGATGTTTCAATGGCAAGTATACGCATATCAAAATACCTTCTTCGCCTCCTCCCAAAACTCCGGGTGGCCGGCTTTTTCCTTCAGCCATGCCCACCATTCTACTCCCCAGAGATAGGTTTGAGAATAACCGACATTTCGGGCGTACTGGATATGGCGCTTGAAACGATCGAAGCTAAAACGTCTAAACTGACGGTCAAGTGTTCCTGTAGTAACTGCCATGCCCGCGGTCCAAGGCTCTGCCTGCAACTCAACCACAATCACATCGCGCACATTGGGAAGCAACCTTTTCAAAAGCGCCGCTTTTTTGCGATAAAAAACCGCGGGAAGAAAATCGTAGGTGTAAAACCCTATGCCGCGGCCCCGTACAACCTTGTACATCGTAGTGCCGAAAATATCTCCCTGCGAACCCGACATCAGCCAAGCGCTCATTTCTCCGCTGTCCGTCGTCACAATCGGCCTTGAGGAGTCGAGAGACCTCACAAATAAAACCTC
>JACOUK010000078.1 GCA_016177905.1 Candidatus Spechtiibacteriota bacterium
CGCGGGGAGACGGTGACCGACCTTGCGGTAGTTCCGGGATCCGCGGCGGATAAGGCGGGAATTGCGGAAAATGATATCATTCTTGAAATAGACGGACAAAAAATTACGCAGGATAACACCCCCACAAAAGTTATCCAGCAACATAGCGTAGGCGATACCATTACTCTCAAGTTCCTTCACAAAGGAGAGGAAAAAAGCGCGCAGGCGGTGCTGGGGGAGAGATAGACAGAAAAGAAACAGAAGATATTAGCACTCTTGACATAGGAGTGCTAATTTTATTAGAATGAAATGTGGTATAATAAAGTGTAATAAAGGGAATGCAAAACTTTACCCAAAAATCTCATCAGGCACTTCAAGACGCGCACGCGCTTGCCGAGAAGATGCAGCATTCGCAGGTTTCGGATCTTCATCTTTTGCATGCCCTTCTTTCCGATCCAAATCCCGACGAATCCATTATCACCGGCATTCTTAACAAGCTTGGAATTGACGTTGCGCTGTTGAAGGGCGAATTGGAACGCGCGCTCGCTCGTTTGCCAAAAGTTCAGGGCGATATTGCCGTCCCCTTCGGGCAGGTTAATATCACTCCGACTCTCGCGCGGATTTTGGGAAGAGCGCAGGTCGAGGCAAAAAATCTTTCCGATGAATACATAAGCGTGGAGCACCTTTTCCTCGGCATCATCGCGACCGAGTGCCCCGCTCAAATTATTTTAAAAGAAGCAGCTTCTTTCGCGGGCTCTGTGGTAGGGGCCGAAGTCGCGTATAAACTTGATTACGAAGGAGTGCTGAAAATTCTCGCGGAATTGCGCGGCAACGTGCGCATAACTGATCCGCAGCCGGAGAGCAAGTTTCAAGCCCTTGAAAAATACGCGCGGAATCTTACTCGGTTGGCTCGCGATGGGAAATTGGATCCTATCATTGGCCGCGACGCGGAGATCCGCCGCGTGATGCAGGTGTTATCCCGGAGGACAAAGAATAATCCGGTGCTTATCGGGGAAGCGGGCGTGGGGAAAACCGCGATTGTGGAAGGATTGGCGCAAAGGATTGTTGCCAATGATGTCCCCGATAGTTTGAAGGGCAAGGATGTCATCTCTCTTGACATCGGAGCTCTTGTTGCCGGCACAAAATACAGGGGAGAGTTTGAAGATCGCTTGAAGGCGGTGCTCAAAGAAATCGAGCGGTCAAGCGGCGCGATAATTCTTTTTATTGACGAGCTTCATGTGATTGTGGGCGCGGGAGCGGCGGAAGGGTCGGTTGACGCTTCAAATATGTTGAAACCCGCGCTTGCGAAAGGCGAGCTTCACGCCGTAGGAGCAACCACTCTTAAAGAATATCAGCAACATATAGAAAAAGATCCGGCGCTTGAACGGCGCTTTCAGCCGGTGTTTGTCGCGGAGCCGAGTGTCGAAGATACAATCGCGATTTTGCGCGGTATCAAGGAAAAGTACGAACTGCATCACGGAGTGAAAATCAAAGACAGCGCGCTTGTCGCGGCGGCAAATCTTTCCCATCGCTATATCACAGGGAGGTTTTTGCCCGATAAAGCCGTTGATCTTATTGATGAGGCGACGAGCGCGCTTCGCATGAATATCGAATCCCAGCCGGAAGAACTCGACAAAATGAAGCGTGAAATCCGGCGGCTTGAGATTGAAAAAGAGGCGCTGAAAAAAGAAAAAGAAAAAAAGACAAGAGAAACGCTGAAGGAAGTCGAAAAAGAGCTTTCGAATATAAGAGAGAGAGCGCGATCCCTTGAATATAAATGGAAAAACGAAAAAGATCTTATTTTCGCGATTCGGGACCTCAAAAAACAAATCGAGCGGACGCGGCAGGAAGCGGAAATCTCCGAACGATTTGGGAATCTGGAAATGGTCGCGGAAGCGCGGTACAGCAAAATCCCGGGGTTCGAGAAAGAACTAAAGGAAAAAGAAAAAGAGCTTCAAAGAATCCAAAGCACATCGCGGATTCTGAAAGAAGAGGTGAGGGAGGAGGATATCGCGGAGGTTGTCTCCCGCTGGTCCGGTATTCCGGTTGCCAAAATGCTCGAGGAAGAAGCCGTGAAACTGAAAGACATGGAGAAGGAGATTGAAAAAAGAGTAGTTGGGCAGGAAGAAGCGGTGCGGGCTGTGGCAAATGCGATCCGCAGAAGCCGCGCGGGAATTTCGGAAGAAACAAGGCCGATTGGATCGTTTATGTTTCTTGGCCCCACGGGAGTCGGGAAGACCGAGCTTGCCCGCGCGCTTGCGGAATTTATGTTTAATGACGAATCGGCCCTCGTGCGTCTCGATATGTCTGAATACGGCGAGCGGCATTCCGTGGCGCGGATTATCGGCTCTCCTCCGGGCTATGTGGGATATGAGGAGGGAGGGCAACTTGCGGAAAAAATACGGAGGCGTCCGTACAGCGTCGTCCTTTTTGATGAAATTGAGAAAGCGCATCCTGAAGTGTTTAATATACTCCTTCAAATTTTGGATGATGGGCGTCTTACTGACGGGAAAGGGCGGGTTATCAATTTCAAAAATACCATAATCATCCTGACTTCAAATGTAGGATCGGAGTTACTGCGAGAAAGCGGAGGGTTGGGCTTTGGGGCAAACGGCGTTCAAAAATCTGCTGACGACAAGATTCACGAAAGAATCACACAAAGTCTGGAGGAAAATTTTAAACCGGAATTTTTGAATCGCCTCGATGAAATTATTATTTTTAAAAGTCTTTCTCCTAAAATTCTTTCCAGTATCGTGGATATGCAGATTAAAAAAGTTGAAGAGAGACTCTTGAAGCAACGCGATATTACTCTCCACATCGGGCAGGGCGTAAAGGAATGGCTCGCGAAAGAAGGATTTGATCCAAACTATGGCGCGCGGCCTTTGAAGCGCGTTATTCAAAAGTATATTCTCGACCCTCTCGCGAAAAAGATCGTTGGAGGCGAGGTGAAAGAAGGGAGTCAGGTAAAGATTACGCTTCAGGGGGGGAGGATCGCCATTGTATGAAACTTCGAATCCTTTTTGGATTTTTGATATGCGCGGGGGTTGTAGCCTCTTTTTTCATACTTTTAAACAAAGAATTTTTGTCTCATAATAAAGAGGGCGAGGTGGAGTCAATGATTACTGTTCGTTTTCAAACGACGGAGTTGAAAGCGAGGATTGCAAAAACAACTCCCGAGAGAGCGCAAGGGCTTGCCGGTGCCCTGACATTAGTCGAAGACGAGGGTATGCTCTTTGTGTTTGGCGCTCCGGGGAAATACTCGATATGGATGAAAGGCATGCGTTTCCCGATTGATGTGATCTGGATCGACGAAAACAAGAAAATTATTGATATCAGAGAGGATGCTCGGCCAGAGTCTTACCCGGCTTATTTTACGCCTCGCTATCCCGCTCAATACGTACTTGAGGTAAACGCGGGTTTTGGGAATAGGCATCAAATAAAAATAGGAGATGCCGCGGAATTTTCGTTATGAGTTTTGAGGATTCCTGATGAGAATATGTGATTTTGTTGTTATGTTTTTTTACTTCAAATTTAGCGAGGCTTGAAGAATGGCATAACAAAAGAGAAGACACTTCCCTCTCCTTCCTTGGATTCAAATTCAAGCCGCGTGTGGTGTTGCTCCAGGATTTTATTTGCGATATACAGCCCAAGGCCGGTACCGGGAATTTGCTGACGCACAATATTATCTCCCCGGAAGAATTTTTGGCCAATGAGATTTTGCTGGGATGAGGATATTCCCATGCCGGTATCCTTTATTGACACTCTCGCGCCTTGGGGAGTTTCTTTGAGGATCACTTCGACTGATCCACCCTTATGATTATATATGATTGCGTTCTCGATAAGATTTTCGAGAACTATGGCGAGATTTACGGAGTCTCCAAAAACGAGCGGGAGAGGATTTTTGGCACGTATAAGGTTGAGGGATACGTCCCGTTCTTCGGCGTCTTTTTTATTTTCCTCAAGAATTTTCCTGCACGTTTCTTCGATATGGAAAGGCTCAAATGTGTATAAAAATTTTCCCTCTTCGATGCGCGCTACATTGAGGAGCTCTCCCACTAATTGCACAAGGCGTTCCACGGTATAAGACGTTTGCATAAGCATGTCTCTTTGTGCTTTTGTGATTTTCCCAACGTCTTGATCGAGGAGCATGGCGACGCTCCACTTGATGCCTGAAAGAGGGGTGCGAAGCTGGTGCGCGGCGATCGAAACAAAACTGCTTTTGGCCTTGTCCATCTGTCGGAGGAGTTCGTTTGTCTGGAAAAGTTCGAAATCGCGCTTTACGAGACGTTTTGCTGTTTTATCAAGTTCCTGGATTTGCTTCTCCAAATCTTCGGTTCTTTGTCTCACCTTTTTTTCAAGGATTGAATATGAGGCTTTTAGCTTCAAAGCCATTTCGTTGAAAGAATCTGCAAGGTCTTCTACCTCATCGTTGGTTTTGATGTTGATTTGCGTGTCAAGATTTCCCTCCGCGACGCGCTGCGCGGCCTCTTTCAGCTTTTGGATGGGAGTTGAGATTGCTCGGGAAAGAACAAGGGCAAGCGCTATCATCAGGATGGAAAATAATGTTCCCAGAAAGAAGAGGGTATTTTGAAACTCGCGCACCGAAGCAAGCATTTTCGAAGTGTCATTGCCTATGAGAAAAATCCAGCCAAGTCCCATAAAGTCCTGGAATCCTTTTGAGTGAGCATAGGCGAATAGTTTCTCCTCCCCTTCTTCGCGCATAAGAAAAAATCCATCATTCTCCCGACTCGCTTGTATATTGAAAAAAAACTTTTTTTTGGATACGTCTTCAAGCACCGAAAACGGTTTTGTGGAATAAATAAGCTTTCCATCGGCAGTGAGGAGTTTGATGTCTGCTTCCCGGAATTTTTTTGTGACGAGTTCTACATTGCGCAATATCTCTTGGGGAATCAAGATGGCTTTTATCACACCGAGGAACTTTCCCGCGTTATCATCAATGCGTATTCCAAGAGCAATGCTCCATTCCTCCGCGCTCTGATCGTATTCGATATTACCCACAGAGAAGCCATTTTTTTGCGCTTCTTGCCACCATTCTTCATCCGCCTGATAGTAGTCAGATGTTTTTCCGGTTTGAGCAACATTCACTCCATATTTATTTGTTGCAAATGCTTCGCCGTATACCCGATATCCGTATTTTTTTTCCCAGAATTCAATAAATTCATTTCTCAAGATTTGTGAAAGGGGACTTGCGATAAGTTCCCGCATAAATGGAGTTACCGTTTCTTTGGAAGAAGACGACCACTGGGAATCGGCCGTGCGAATGTACTCATCTCTTGCTGGAAGTTCATCAAAGATGAAATTTGACTTTTTGATTTCGTCTTGGAGCAATGTGTTTTGAGAGAAAAGTTGGACTTGTTCAACTTTGAGAAAAATATCCTTGTCCATCTTTTCTATCACGTCCCCTGCCATGCCAAGAAAAACTTTCGCAGCCACTTGCTTTAACAATCGATCAGTGAAGAATGCTAGATATACGGCGGCCACCGCAAACAAAAGGAACATAAAAAGAAGCGTTGCAATAAGTTTTGTTCGTATAAGAAAACGAAAAGGCATGAGAATCTCCTCACATATAACCGTTGTATTTTACATCTTCCATCGCATGTTTCTTATTCGCCAACGACGAGCAGTGTCATTGTTTCGTTGTGGAAGTAGCATGGCGTGCCTTTTTTCCCGAGGAGCGGGCCTTGTTCGCCGTAGGTATAGAATCCTGCCATCGGCACACTCGGACCAATTACTTGAGAAACAATAGCATTTTCTTCATGGCAACGCAGTCCAAGAAGCTTGTTCCTTGCCATGCAGTTAAACATGAGAATAAAACGCGGAGTTGCGCCCGCAAGTTGCTCTAATGCGACTTTTGAAGCGGTTTTTGCGGCTTGGATTGCCTTTTCTCTGTCGCCAATCATGAGGCGAATGGTCGTGCCTTGGGGGATCGCGGCGGCCATGCTAATTTCTCCCTTTTCGTTTGCTATAACCGGATCTCTGATCAAGAGTTCATCGCTCCCTTCCACAATCATGCCGATTGGGTAGGTATATGCTATTCGCGCCAGCGGTTCTTTTACGAGTTCGGAAGCGTCTTTCCCAAAATAGTCTTCATATATTTGAAGCGCTGGTTTGTCGTCCACCTCCTGAAGTTTTACTCCATCCGCTTTTGTCACTTTCAGAGGAAGGCCGACTGGTTCCCATCCATGCTTAATCCCGAATCCATACGAGAATTTTCCATAAAGACCTACGCCAACCACCACATCGCTCAAAACTTGATCCTGATGGTACTCAAATGTTTTTTTAAAAAGGTAATCGTCGCCGAGCGACCCTCCGATGATTGGCGCGTTTTCCCCTAGCACGGATTTTACCCCATCTACGATTGCGGCGCCATTTCCGGTCATGCCATCTGGAAGCATAATGAAAAGATTTGGCTTTTCACCTTTTGCGCTATCAATCACCGCTTGCGCCGCCATTGCTCCCGCCTGAAAACTATCTTTTGACACTCCAGTGCCAATGCCAGTGACAAATTTTACTGTATCTGACGCGATTGCAAGGACATTGACGGCATTGAATACCGTGATCCAAGATGTGATTTCTCCCGCGGCGCTGCCGCCCACGACGATTGCGCCCGGAGCGGCTTTCCTGATGCCTCTAAGTACCTCTTCCTGCTGATATGTAACAGAGGAAAATGCGAATAAAATACTTGGCTTTTGCCCGTCTAACTTTTCAATTGCTTGCTTTGCCGCGTCAAAACCAGCTTTTTGATGTTCTCGTATATTTTGACTTAAACCTACACCTGCTTTGATCATATATTTTTTTATTAATGCTATCACTCTATTATACCAAACCCGAGATATTTTGCTAGAATAAAGGAATGAGTCCACACTTTTATGCAACTGATATTGAAACGCTTGAAAAGGAGACGGAAGTTGAATTTTTTCGTTCTTCGGGTCCGGGCGGACAAAACGTGAATAAGCGAGAGACCGGCGTGCGGATTCGCCATATTCCATCAGCTATTGTCATTGAAGCTACGGATGAGAGAAGCCAGTGGCAAAATCGGCAGATTGCGTTTGAGCGATTACAGAAAAAATTGGAGGAGCTCAATCGCGAAACTTCGGCCAAGCCCCGGATTCCTACAAGAATTCCAAGAAGAGAAAAAAGGAAGAGACTTATAGAAAAGCGACTGCACGGCGAGAAGAAAAAATCGCGGCAATCGCCAAATGGAGAGCTTATATAAAATTGCTTACTCGAAATCCGATAAGCCGGATTTTTTTCTGCGGATTCAGGAATGGCCAGAAGAGTTTGAGAGCAAGCCTTTCGACAGCTTCTTGATTTTTTGTTTGGTAATTTCCGGATTGAGATTTTGTGTGAGTTTGAAAGTCAGCGTATCGAATTTTTATGGTGACTGTGTGAAACGCGCGAAACTCTTCTTTTAAGGCGGACTGAAGAACGTTTTGTGTGAGCCTGAAAAGAACGGGAAGGATTTTTTGCGCGCTCTTTGTGTCATGATCAAACGTATGTTCTTCGCTGATGGACTTTGTTTCCGCATCTTCACCAACGGGTCTTTCGTCGATGCCGCGCGATGATTCGTAAAGAGCAATGCCATGCTTTCCAAACTTTTCATAGAGAATTAATTGAGGTACTTTCCGTAAATCCAGAACCGTCTCTACGCGAAGCTGTTTGAGTGCCGCTTCGGTTTTCGGGCCGACGCCGGGAATTTTGCGTACTGGCAAAGGGTCGAGAAATGCTTGGACATCTTCAGGGTTTACAATTGTTACGCCATTGGGCTTTTGAAAGTCACTCGCTATCTTCGCAATCAGCATATTAGGCCCGACGCCTACGGAAGCAGTAACCTTTTCTTTGCTCCTAATTTTGTTTTTAACTGTACCAGCAATTTTTTCAATCCTTTGTATACAATTATTGCGATCGCAATCATTGCATACAGGAGAAATGTCAATGTATGCTTCATCAATTCCGACTTGTTCAAATGTGCCATCGTATTTTTGCGCGGTATCTTGTAAAATTTTCATTACAGATTTTGATACTCGTAAGTAGAGCGAGCTATTTACCGGAAGAAAAATCGCGGAAGGGGCTCCTGCTGAGCTTGCCGAAGCACAGAGGCGCCATGCGCGCGATATTGGCATGGCGCTGTGTATCCCAAACTTTCGTGCGGTATAATTCGCCGTAGAAACTACGCCTCGTCCCTTGCCTTCTTTTGGATCGGCGCCGACAACAATCGGCTTGCCGAGAAAGCGGGGATTCTCCCGTTCTTCGCACGACGCGAAAAAAGCGTCGAGATCAACATGGAAAATAATGCGTTTTTCTGCCATGGCCGTGTTATTATACCCCTTTTTATTTTACGCAGAAATGATATGATTTTTCCGTATGTCTTTATCCATCGGCATTGTGGGGCTTCCCAATGTTGGGAAATCAACGCTTTTTCAGGCGCTGACGAAAAAAGAAGTGCTGATCGCAAATTATCCGTTCGCGACCATTGATCCGAATGTGGGGGTAGTCGCGGTGCCCGACGAGCGCGTCGAAAAACTTGCCGTGTTTTCGCGTTCAGAAAAAAAAGTTCCGGCAATCGTGGAATTCGTGGATATTGCCGGACTTGTAAGAGGCGCCAATAAAGGCGAGGGATTGGGCAATCAATTTCTCGCTCATATTCGGGAGGTAGACGCGGTGATCTACATGATACGGGCATTTGAAGACCCGAGCATTCTGCATGTGGAGGCAAGGGTTGATCCGAAAGACGATATTGAAATTCTGACCACGGAGCTTATGCTGAAAGACCTTGAAACAGTGGAAAAACATTGGGAGAAACTGACAAAAGACGCAAAGGGAGGAAACAAAGACGCGATCAGACAGATGCCGATTTTGGAAAAAGTGCGGGATGGTCTTCGCGACGGCGTTATGGCGTACAAAACTTTTCTGAACGAGGAAAATTCTGCGCAGGAGGAGGTTTGCGAAAAATTGAAAAGAGATCTCCAGCTTTTAACTTC
>JACOUK010000085.1 GCA_016177905.1 Candidatus Spechtiibacteriota bacterium
ATTGGAGAACTCTTTGAAATCCTTGGCGGACAAGGATCCTAAACTAAAGGGAGATTGGGACAGCAAATTCCCGGAATTCGGAGGGGATCAAAATGTGAATTTAGAGCAGGAAGCAGACGAGGTATCGGAATATATTTCCCGTCTGCCGGTGGAGCATTCCTACGAGCTTCGAGTGCAGGCAATCAACGAAGCGCTCGAACGCATTGGCAAAGGCACGAACGGGAAGTGCGGAAAGTGTAAAAGCGATATTCCTCTCAAGCGCCTCGAAGCGTATCCCGAGGCAAAGTTTTGCTTGAAGTGTCAGAGTTGACAAGATTTTACGTGTGCCTTATCATAGATAGTATTATGGCTCCGCAAGATCGGGGCTTATTTTAAATCATATGGACTTAAAAGCTTTTACTTCCGCGATAGCTCAAATTTCCGAAGAAAAAGGAATACCAGAAGCGGTAGTCCTTGAGACTATTGAGACTGCGATCGCGGCGGCGTACAAAAAAGATTACGGCAAGAAAGGGCAAATAATCCGCGCAAAACTCGATCCAGAAACCGGGGCGCTTAAGCTGTGGCAGGTGAAGCTCGTGGTTGATGAAAGCATGATAAAGAGTGAAGAACCCGCCGACAGTCTCGCTTCGCGAGACAGTCAGGCGGGCCCGCCTCAATCCAGCAGGGCTGGTTTGGGCGGGGAGTTCGATGAAGAAGAGGACCTCACGGAAGCGGGTGAAAAAAAGGTGCGTTTTAACGCGGAAAACACATAATGCTCGACGAGGCGCAAAAGATTAAGCCAGATTCCAAGTGTGGAGACGAGCTTGTGTTTGATTTGGAAGCGCGCGAAGATTTTGGGAGGATTGCCGCCCAGACCGCAAAGCAGGTTATTTTGCAGAGAATACGCGAAGCTGAACGAGACGCGGTTCTCACGGAATTCAAAAAGAAAGAGGATCAGATAGTTTCCGCAATCGTACAGCGTATCGACGGAAAAACTGTGTTTTTTGATCTGGGAAAAACAATAGGCGTTATGCTCCCGAAAGACCAGATACCGTACGAGAATTATCATACAGGCGCCCGGCTTCGGGTATATATAGAAGAAGTATCCATGGGGCAAAAAGGACCGCTGATTTATGTCTCGAGGGCCCATCCAAAGATGATCTCCCGTCTTTTTGAGCTTGAGGTGCCGGAAGTCGCGAGCGGCGCCGTTGTCATTCAGGCAATCGCGCGGGAGCCGGGATCGAGAAGCAAGGTTGCGGTTATGGCAACTCAAGAAGGCATTGATCCTATAGGGTCAATGGTTGGCCAGAAAGGCACGCGGGTAACTGCGGTGATTAACGAGCTTGCGGGAGAAAAGCTTGATATTATTAAGTGGGATAAAGAACCGGAGAAATTTGTCGCGAATGCGCTCTCGCCGGCGAAAGTGCTTTTAGTCCAGTCAGAAAAAAGCAGAATGATTGTCACGGTAGCAGCGGATCAGCTTTCTCTCGCGATTGGCAAGGAGGGGCAGAACGTGAGGCTCGCGGCAAAGCTTACGGGATGGAAGATTGATATTCAAGGAAGAGAAATAAAGGAGGAGGAGGGGAAAGGAGAGGAGAAGGAGAAATCCGAAGAAGTCAAAGAAGTCAGCGAGGCGCAGGAACCTTCAGAGAAAAAAGAAGAGTAATTATTACAATGCTATGATTATTTTATTTTCATTCGCTACATCGTTTTGTGCTCTTTTGATAGCGGGAATTTTTGCTTGGAAGTTCATACAGGCGCGATTGACGAATCCTAAAGTTGAGGAAATCGCGGGTTTCATACGAAGATCCTCGAAAGCGTATCTTAAAAGAGAGTACCGCACCGTCGGAGTCGCCGCGGTTTTGATCGCGATAGTTCTCCTTTTTGCTCTTGGGTGGAAAGTTGCTTTGGGGTTTGCCCTCGGAGCTTTTGCGTCGGGCCTCGCGGGGTACATTGGAATGATCGTATCGGTGCATGCGAATGGTCAAACTGCCGAAGCCGCCTCTCGCTCACAGCGATCGGCGTTTTTTGTCGCGTTGCGCGGCGGATCAGTCACCGGACTCATGGTCGCGGGACTCGCGCTTTTGACACTCTCTCTGTTTACATACTTTGTCGGCATTGGCGAGACCGCTCCGTTTATAGGGCTTGGATTCGGAGGAAGTTTGATTTCGATATTCGCGCGAATTGGAGGCGGAATATTCACAAAAGCCGCCGATGTGGGGGCAGATCTTGTGGGAAAAGTTGAGGCTGGAATTCCGGAAGACGATCCAAGGAATCCGGCGGTGATTGCCGATAACGTCGGCGATAATGTGGGAGATTGCGCGGGGATGGCGGCGGATCTTTTTGAAACATATATCATTTCGGCATTGTCAATGATGGTGCTCGGATCGTTTATTTTTCCGGGCTTTGAAGGCGCATTCCTTCTGCCGCTCGCTATGGGAGCAGTAGGTATCATCGCGACCATCGCGGGGCTGGTTTTTGCGAGATTTGTTCCATACACGAAGGTCATGAAAAGTCTCTATGCCGCGGTTGTAGCTTCGATAGTTTTTTCCGCGGTTATGCTTTTTCCGGTCTTCTTGTTTGTTATAAACGGAAACACCCAATACTCGTTTGTGAATATGTATTTTGCGGCGCTCTCGGGATTTTTGATTGTGCTTGGAATGTTTATCATTACCGATTACTACACCTCCAAGCGCTTTGGCCCTGTTCAGCGCATCGCGCGAGCGTCGCTCGGAGGGCACGCGACAAATGTCATCGCGGGTCTTTCTGTCGGGTTTGAGGCAGTCGCGTTCCCCGTTATTTTAATTTCACTCGGCATCATTTTTAGCTTTTGGCTCGCGCAAATTTATGGCGTGGCCCTCGCGGTCATGGGCATGCTGTCTCTCGCGGGAGTTGTGGTGGCAGTTGATGCCTTTGGGCCTATTGCCGATAATGCCGGAGGCATCGCGGAAATGGCGAAACTTCCGGAAGAAACCCGAAAAAACACCGATCCGCTTGATGAGGCGGGCAACACGACAAAGGCAGTCACGAAAGGATACGCGATTGCTTCTGCCGGACTTGCGGCGCTTGTGCTCTTTGCTTCTTATAAAGAGGAACTTGCGAAGCTCGTTGGGAAAAATGTGTGGTTTTCGCTTGACGATCCGAAAGTTTTGGTAGGCCTTTTTCTTGGAGGAGTAATGAGCTATCTTTTCGCATCCTTTTTAATGGGTTCAGTGGGCCGCGCGGCGCGAGCGGTTGTGGAGGAAGTGCGGAGACAGTTTAGGGAGATTCCGGGGCTTCGCGAAGGCACTGCCCAGCCAAATTATGAACGAAGCGTGGATCTTGTCACAAAATCTTCTTTGCGCGAAATGGTGACGCCCGCGCTTCTTCCGGTTGCCGCCCCGGTGCTTATCGGGTTTATTCTCGGCCCCGAAGCCCTTGGAGGTCTTCTTGTGGGAGGAATTGTAGTAGGGCTTTTTCTGGGACTTTCGATGACTTCCGGCGGAGGCGCGTGGGACAACGCGAAAAAATTTATAGAAGCGGGGAATTACGGAGGGAAAGGAAGCGAAGCCCACAAAGCCGCAATTACCGGAGATACCGTCGGAGACCCGTCAAAAGATACCGCGGGCCCGGCAATGAACCCAATGATCAAGGTGCTTAACATCGTTGCTTTGCTTATTGTCGGATTCCTTGTGTAGCAGCAAAAACATTTGAATTTTTAGAAAAATTACAAATATGAATCTTATTCCAACAGTTATCGAAAAAACTCAATATGGCGAGCGGGCGTATGATATTTATTCGCGCCTTTTGCGCGAGCGGATTGTCTTTCTTTCAGGCCCTATAACTGACGGGGTCGCAAACACCGTGATTGCCCAACTTCTGTTCCTCGAAAGCAGGGACGCGGATAAAGACATTCAACTCTACATCAATAGCCCCGGCGGATCGGTTACTGCGGGGCTTGCGATCTACGATACCATGCAGTATATAAAGCCGGATGTTGCGACGATTTGCGTTGGTATGGCCGCTTCCATGGCCGCGACTATCTTGACCGCGGGTGCCAAAGGAAAACGTTCGGCTCTTCCAAACGCCGAGCTTTTGCTCCATCAGGTAATGGGGGGGGCGGAGGGGCAGGCGGTAGAGATAGAGATCTCCGCGCGCCATATTGTCAAGATCAAAGAGAAACTCAATATTATTTTGGCAAAACACAC
The DNA here is from genome assembly GCA_016177905.1 of Candidatus Spechtiibacteriota bacterium. GTDB lineage: Bacteria > Patescibacteriota > Minisyncoccia > Spechtbacterales > HO2-43-30 > JACOUK01. The sequence goes on from JACOUK010000085.1 coordinate 4,167, forward strand.
CGGCCAAGAGCTCGCAAAAATCGAGAGAGATACTGACCGCGATTTCTATATGTCAGCCCCAGAGGCAAAAGAATACGGGTTGATTGACGAGATAGTTTTGAACAAAGAAAAGGGAGAAAAGAAAAGAAAGAAAAATTGAGGCAACGGAGGGTACTTTGAGAAAAGAAAAAAGTATTCCGTGGTGGCGCAGCACAGTGATGTATCACCTCTATCCCTATAGTTTTATGGACACGAATGGCGACGGCATAGGGGATTTGGAGGGTATTATACAGAAAATCGATTATCTCAAGGATTTGGGCATTGGCGCCGTGTGGATTACGCCGTTCTTCCCCTCGGCGTGGGAAGATTATGGTTACGATGTGACTGATTATTGCGATATTGATCCGCGCTTCGGGACGATGGAGACGTTTTTGCGGCTTCTTTTTGAAGCGCATAGACGCAATATCAAAATCATTCTCGATTTTGTCCCGAATCATACCTCTAATCTCCATCCATGGTTTCTGGAATCGAAAAGCGGGCGCTTGAGCCCCAAACGCGACTGGTATATTTGGGCTGACCCGAGACCTTGCGGCGGAGCGCCGAGCGAACATCAAAGTGTTTTTGGAGGTTCCGCGTGGGAATTTGATTCATCTTGCGGCCAATACTATTTTCATTACTTCTACAAAGAACAGCCTGACTTGAATTGGCGCAATCCGGAAGTTCGCCGCGCAATGAACGAAGTTTTGCATTTTTGGCTCAAGCGTGGAGTCGATGGTTTTCGATTTGACGCGGTCAAGCATCTTTCGGAGAAGTTTCTCGGCTATGATAGTTCTTCGTTTCCTGCGCGAGTGCTTACGGAAGCGGAGAGGCAAGATATTTTCCGTGAGTGGCGGAAAATCGTGGATTCTTACGGAGGCGTTGCGCTTGGCGAAGGATGGGAAACCGATCTTTCAAAGTGGATAAAGTACTACGGAGATAACCTCGACGCCTTTCATCTCCCTCTGAACTTCTTTCTTATGAAGACTGATTGGCAGGCTTCAAACATCCGGAAAATTGTGGATGAGGTAGAAGCCGCTCTTCCGCGCGGCGCGTGGGCAAATTGGGCTCTTGGGAATATAGACATCAGCCGCTTCTCCGATCGTTATGGCCGTGAGTTTGAGCGACTTGGCGCAATGCTTCTCCTGACTCTCCGCGGCACTCCCATCATATATTATGGAGAGGAAATCGGCATGCGCGATACGCTTATTCCAAAAGATCGCACAAGAGATCGCTGGGGTCGCGATCCCGAGCGCACTCCAATGCAGTGGAATGATTCTCGCTACGCTGGTTTTTCTTCTGTGGAACCATGGTTGCCTGTGCACGATAATCGTAAGAGGGTGAATGTAAGGGCGCAGGATTGCGATCCCACTTCACTGTTTTCGTTGTACAAGAAACTTATTTTGCTGCGGAAAAGCCACGCTGCCCTTCAAAAAGGGGATTACCGGTCAGTCGGCACTTCAAGCGAAAGTTGCTTTGCCTATATTCGCGGAGTTTTCGGCCAGCGTTTCCTCGTTGTGTTAAATTTTTCCGGCGAGACGCAATATATAAAGATCGAAGACTTGGACTCTGAAGGTTTGATTCTTCTATCTACTCTTCTCGACAGAGAAGAGGCATGCGACCTTTCTCGCTTGTCGCTTCGGCCATACGAAGGGTGTCTCGTGGAGATGGCGAGCGATGGCTAATATAACGGCAGAAGAAAAGGAAGTTCTTGGCGAGTGGATTTTTGGCGTCGATATTTTAAAAATAAGAATCATAACCGGGAAATTCGCCGATATTTTTTGCGGTATGTTGGGGGCGCAGGCGATAACGCTCGGGAATAGAATCTTTGCGTCAAAAGATTCCTATATTCTTATGCACCCCTGCATGCATCCGGTACGACTGGGCACGTTGGCGCACGAGCTGTTGCACGTGAAGCAAGAAAAAAGAGCGGGGATATTCCCGTATCTCATATTCTACGTGAGCGTTGCGGGAGTTCTCGCGCTTGTGGGACTGGGAATTCTTTTTTGTAAAAGCATGCGCAAAGCACCTAGATTTTTTGTGAAGTACCTTGCGAATTTCATAGCGCGGCATCATCCATGCGAAAAACCGGCATATATAATGGAAGCGCAGTTTCTTGAAACGTACTGGACAGACGAGGAAGCCAACAAATGACGAAGAAAATAAACTGCCGAAAGCGGCAGTTTTTTATTGCCGTTGACACGGACTATAATTTTTGATATGTAGAATTGACCGGCAGGAAAACGCAGAAGAGGCTGGGCTAGGAGGAAGCATGAAGGTACAGATTACTAAGGTACAGATTGACATGTTTCTTGTGAAGATCGATGCGGGCGTTGTTCTTTACACAAAACATATATATGACAGAACCCTGGAGCGCGGAAGCACCGATGAGATTGTGAGGTCCTATTGCCAAAGTTTGCTGGGAAGATCCGCGCCTCGGATCGGAGACAGATGCTGGGTACACTCGACTGGTTGGCACGATGAAGGGGATGACACTATTGTTTTAACCTACCTTTTGTATTCGGAAGATTTTCGTTTTGAGGAAGGAGTTGCTCGCAAGTTTTTCTGGAGCGACGTTACAGCGCTTCTTCCTCGACTTTCGGACCCAAAAGTTGCTGCTTCGGAGCAAGGCATTCTTGTGCACGCGCTGCGGCACCTTGCCTTTTTTGTGCAAACTGATACGAGCGGCATGTATGAAAATCTTTTGACCACCAAAAATTTTCGGCGCTTGTTGAACCTCCCTATGGGGCTCGCGGGCAAAGAAGATGAAATACGAAGCAAGAAAGGAGCGTGTTAGGTATGGCTACCGCAACAAAAACACTTCCGGTAAGATCGGTTTGGGATCCGGCGTGGGCTTATCGAGAATTTGAAACGACATTTACCAAATTGTGGCTTCCCTTTCCCAAGCAACTGCTTATGGAAAGGCCCATGGGTTCTGAAGGGCCGACTTCCCTTGAATTGCTTGAATTGCGCGGCAACTCATCTCCGGTTGATTTCCTCAACGAATCTGTCTTTTTCCAGCGCGATTACGCGGACGAAGGACAAGAACCCGAGCTCCATTG
>JACOUK010000086.1 GCA_016177905.1 Candidatus Spechtiibacteriota bacterium
GCTCCGTATCCAACCGGTAATTTATTTTGTTTCTGCACCATTTCATCAATAATAATATAGCGGACTCCAAAGAAGGGCTGGCGCACATGGCCAAATTTTTTAAGTTCTTCGAGGTCCAATCTCGCGTTGTTTACGGGAATCGCGAATCCGATATTCTGGGCGCCAAAAACCACCGCGGTGCTTATGCCTACAACCTTGCCTTCCATATTTACGATAGGCCCTCCGGAATTTCCCGGGTTAATTGCCGCGTCTGTCTGAATAAGTCCCCGAAGCCGTTCGGTGTGCCGCGTCATTCCCGTTTGAGCCTGAATAAAACGGCTCAAGCCCGACACCACGCCGGTAGAGACAGTATTTCGAAATTCTCCCAAGGCGTATCCAACCGCGATGACATCTTCTCCAAGCTCAAGTTGTGAAGAATCTCCAAGCTCGATATAGGGAAATTCTTTAGATGAATCTTTCGCGTTAATTTTTAAGATCGCGATATCGTGGATCCTGTCGCGCGCAAGAATTTTGATCGGCAATTTCGCGTCCTCTCCGTGGTCCAAAATAGCCATGTATTCCGCGTCGGGGTCTTCCACCACATGAGCGTTTGTAAGAACAACGCCGTCAGGAGTTACGATGAATCCGCTTCCGCCCCCCACTTTTATTTTTTGCTTGGAGTGCTTGTCAAATTTTGGGACGATATACTCCTGCCCTCCGAAAGGCATGGTATAGAAGCCTTCGACTACGGGCATATCCTTTGAGATTACGATATTGATGACCGCGGGGCACACTTTTTTTGCGATTGAGACGACTGGCGATTTTTCCATAGTTGCCTGCGAAAGCAAGCTCATAGCGCAGCTTGAGCAGCAGCAACTATGAGAACCCCGCTCCAATTTTACTTTTCAGGAAAATTGGGGGAGGGGTATTCATTACATTATTCTTATTATACCTCATTCAAAATGGTAGGCAAGTATGAAACAAACAAAGCCCGCAATGGGCTTTTGGTTAAAAAATAAGTCGAAGAACGAGGGTGATACAAAACGCGAGCGCGCCGCAGATTGGAAAGGTGAAGAGCCATGCGAAGATGACTCTCTTTAAAACTTCCATTCGCAATGAAGATCGGCGATGGGCTATTCCTGTACCGACGATAGAAGTTCCTATCGTGTGAGTCGTAGAAAGAGGAATGCCGAAATGCGACGCGACTGTAATTGTGGAAGCTGCCGCCGTTTCTGCGGAGAATCCCTGATATGTTTGAAGAGGAAGCATTTTTACTCCCATAGTATGAATAATCCGCACTCCCTTAAAGGCTGTGCCTATACCCATGACAGCGGCGCATACAAGAATCACCCAGAAAGGGATTGAGAATTTATCCGCGGCGTTTCCAACAACGAGAGCAAGCGCGAATATCCCTATGAATTTCTGGCCATCGTTTGATCCATGGCTAAACGCCAAGAAGCTCGACGAGATTATTTGCAGGAACTTGAATAGCGGTTTGGTCGTTCTAGGAGGAAAAGGAGCGGCAATTCTCCTTGCGACTTTGGTCAAGATATACGCAGTCGAAAGGCCAAGAAAAGTTGAGAATGCGATGCCAATCAGGACCTTCTCCCAGCCGGCCCATAAAAGCACGCCCGGACCCGCGGTCGCAAGGCCTGCTCCAGCGAGGCCTGCGATGAGAGCGTGGCTTTCTGAAGTGGGAAGGCCGTATTTCGCCGCAAGCGTGCTCCAGACAATAATACTGCACTTTGCGGCGGCAATGGTTACAAGGTTGATAGCCCCGCTATCAACGATCCCTTTCCCGATCGTTGTCGCAACCGCAGTTCCCATGAGGGCGCCAAGAACATTAAAGACAACGGCGAGTATCACTGCGGTGCGCAGTGATAGCGTTCGTGTGGAGACGACGGTCGTAATTGCGTTTGAGGCGTCAGTCCATCCATTCACGAATTCTGCGCCAAGGACAAGGAGCAAGGTGACGATAAGGCCAATTTCCATACGTTTCCCGCCTATGAATATTTGCGAGGGAAGCGCTTTAATACGTCCGTGACGTCAACGCACCTGTCTGTTGCATGCTCAAGGTGTTGTATTACCTCACTCCAGGCGATCCAAAGCGGTATGCCGGCAGGATCTTGCCTTGCGATTTTAAAGCGCACGTTTGCGATTTTATCTCTTATGTCGTCCGCGTTACTTTCTTGTTCGCGGAATGGAAGAATGATGTCCGCTTTCAGATTTTTTTTGCGCCTCACGTCCTTTATATGGATAAAGAGATTTTTTGTTTCTTGCGTCATGCGAAGAAGAATCTCTGCGATGCGCGGAAGTTCGTCGTCAGGATCGGTGAGTTCGTAAATATTGCCGATGCGGTTTGCCGCTCCCCATAAGAGATCTACAATTTCGTCGCCGTGACGAGCGAGCTGTTCTATGTCGTCGTGGTCTATTGGTAAAAATGTATTGTCATTCAAAAAGTCAAAGAGGCTCTCCACAACCGCGTCGCATTCGTGTTCGATTTCGTGAAGTTTGTCGGCATGAATTTTTGAGTGTTCGAAATCTTGCGCAAGGGCGAGGAATTCTTCACCGGCGCGTCCGATGCACTCGCCAAGTTGCCGGAAGTGATCAAAGAGCGGCTTTTCGTTTCCCCACAACAGAGCTTGGAGTCTCCCCATACCGCCACCTCCTAAGTTTTTAATGTGCAAATCTCTTTATACTACACTGGTTTACTGGTCTGGTCAAGGGGTGAGAAATGGCGTAGGATAGGCGCGTAGGAGTAGGCCCTCGTAGCTCAACGGACAGAGCAGTCCCGTCCTAAGAGAAAGATAGGGGTTCAATTCCTCTCGAGGGCACCAAAATCTGACTATTGTATTTTTGCTCAATCTGCATAATACTTATAGGAGATGAAAGAATATTTTACATCAGAATCAGTAACAGAAGGGCATCCGGACAAACTGTGCGATCAAGTTTCGGACGCGATTTTGGACGCGATTTTAGCCGAGGACCCCAAGGGCCGCGTTGCCGTGGAGAGTTTTGCCACCAATGGCGTAATGTTTATAGCAGGAGAGATTACCACCTCCTGCTATGTTGATATACCAAAAATCGCGAGAAGTGTGATAAAGGATGTCGGCTACATCAATCCGGAATACGGCTTTCATTTCGCCAACTGCGGCATACAAACCGCTATTCAGGAGCAATCCAAAGATATCGCGCAGGGAGTGGGCGAGGCTGGTAAAGAGGACCTTGAAAATTTGGGCGCGGGAGATCAGGGTTTGATGTTCGGGTACGCCACAGACGAAACAAAAGAGCTGATGCCTTTGCCGATTACTCTCGCTCACAAACTAACGAAGCGCCTTGCGCAAGTTCGCAAGAAAAAAATGTTGCCGTATCTTCGGCCCGATGGCAAATCGCAGGTTACGGTTGAGTATGAAAATGGCGAGGCGAAAAGAATAGAAAATGTCGTCCTTGCCGCGCAACACGATCCAGACGTGAGCATGGCGAAACTGCGTAACGATATCAAAGAGCACGTGATTCACGCGGTTATACCAGCGAATCTTCTTGATAAGAACACAAAATACTTTATCAATGCCACCGGCCGATTCGTAAAAGGTGGCCCGCAGGCAGATACCGGACTTACCGGCAGAAAAATAATTGTTGACACGTACGGAGGGATGGCGAGTCACGGGGGAGGCTGTTTTTCCGGCAAGGATCCTTCAAAAGTTGACAGGTCCGGAAGCTACGGCGCGCGGTATGTCGCCAAAAATATAGTCGCGGCAAAACTCGCGAGAAAATGCGAGGTGCGCGTGGCGTACGCGATCGGCGTGGCCAAGCCCTTGATGGTTCGAGTGAATACGCACGGGACCGGCAAACTTCCGGATGATCAGCTTTCGGAAATCGTGGCAAAAGTTTTTGATCTGCGCCCGGGCATGATTATCAAGCATCTTCATTTGCGTCGTCCTCTGTATCGGCAAGTCGCGGCATACGGCCATTTCGGGCGGGAGGATTTGCACCTTCCGTGGGAAAGAACGGATAAGATGAAGGAGTTGAGGAAATTTTTAAAGTAGCCAGCGCGGTTGGGCCTATAGTAAATCGGTATTACGCCTCCATGGCATGGAGGAATGCGGGGTTCGATTCCCCGTAGGTCCACATTTTAGAAAAGCGCAAGGAATTGGAAGCCGCCTCGCTTCGCTCGGCGGCCAATTCGTATTGAATTTTCCAACGTGGTGCGCCCAGGAGGACTCGAACCTCCGGTCTTGAGATCCGCAATCTCACGCTTTATCCGCTAAGCTATGGGCGCGTTTATAATCCGATA
>JACOUK010000020.1 GCA_016177905.1 Candidatus Spechtiibacteriota bacterium
AGCTGCCATGACCACAATTCCCGCAAGAACCACGACCACACTCGAAATAAGCATATCGTGATTGCCGATATGGCTTAACTCGTGCGCAAGCACTCCTTCAAGCTCCTTCGGCTCCAATTTCTCGAGCAGTCCTCGCGTTACCGCGACAACGGCATGCTTCGAATTTCTCCCGGTCGCAAGAGCGTTCATTGCCTGCTCCTCGATAATGTAAATCTTTGGCATGGGAAGATCAGCTGTTTTAGAAAGACTTTCGACTATTTGATACAATTCGCTCGCGTCCTCTTCTTTCATCGGTTTTGCGTGACTCATCGCGAGCACAAGCTTATCCGACCACCAATACGAAGCAAAACTCATGAAAAAACTAAAAATAACGGCGATAAAAAGAATGCCGGGATTTTGAAACCAATAACTTAAAAACCACCCAAACCCGACAACAAAAAGCAAAAAAACTGTAATCAACAGCCAAGTTTTGCGGATATTTGAAGTTCGATTGATGTATAAGTTTGTCATTGGTGTATTATACCGCTTTCCGCACACTTGACAAGCATTTGTTCGTGAATGCTATTTTGCCGGCTTGCCAACTTATCCACATAAGAGTTGCAAAACTGTATAGCAAGAAGGTGTATAATAAGAAATAGGAAGTGAAAGGTCGGTTTCGGTTTTTATCAACTAATCTGAATAAAATTATGTCTATCGGTAAATTTTTTCCATACGCGGCTACGGTAGGAATTGTAGCGGCAATATGGATGATCGTGAGTTCGAAAATGGGCCTAGTTCCTTGGGTTCCGTTTTTGAGTTGGGCTCTTTTCTTTGGAGCCGGCGCTGGTAAATTTAAAAGAGTTCCGAGAGAAATTATAGGCTTGACTGGCGGAGTCGCAGCCGCGGTTATCCTCCTCTATCTTCTCCCATTCGCAAACAACATAGTTGGCGCGACGTGGGGATTGCCTGTTCTCGTGTTTCTCGCAGCCACAATTATCGTACTGCTCGAACTCACCAACTGGCTTGACTTAGCCCCTGCGTATTTCTACAGCTTTGCGGGATTTTTTGCGTATCTGTTCGGAGGTTTTGCTGGGACCACAACAATGAGTCCGCAGATTATCTTCACTTTTTGGATTTTACTGCTTATTGGCACGGGCCTCGGCATTCTAACCGGATTTCTTAAAGGAGTCGTACTTGGGGCGTTAGGCGTACCGGCCGAGCAGAGAAAGACAATACTTGACAAGGAATAACAACGAAAATAGATATATCAGCCACAAAACCCCCGCGCGTCATAGTGCGGGGGTTTTTGGCATGCTTGCGATGCTTTGTTTGATTGGTATCTGCACATAAAAAGTACTGCCCTTTCCTTCTTCGCTCTCAAACCATATTCTCCCATTATGATGCGCGGTAATTTCCTTCGCGATATACAACCCAAGGCCAGAACCGCTTGTCTGGAGTTTCAGGGCGTTACGGGCCCTGAAAAATTTATTGAAAATAAACTTTTGATCCTGTTTCTCTATTCCAATGCCGGTATCTGCGACTTGAATAACTGCACTGACGTCGTGCGGAATTATCTTTATTTTTATGGAACCGCCCGGCAAAGTATATTTGACGGCATTATCTATGATATTTGCAAGCACCATTCGAAACTTGTTTTTGTCCGCGTACACTGTAGTACTCGCCGTTGGTTGTTCAATATGAAAGTCGAGCTTGCCCGTTTCTATGTTTACACTTAATTCTTTTGCGATATTTTTTACGAGTTCATACAAATCTACAGGTTCGAACTGGAACGTAAATCTCCCTTCTTCCAGGCGCGACATATCCAGAAGATCATTGACCAATGTTATCAAATTTTCATTTGTTTGCAAACTTTTTCCCAGGAGCTGTTTTTGACCTTCCGTCAAAGAGCCATACGTTCCCCCAAGCATCATATGAAGAGCCCACTTTAATCCTGAAAGCGGGGTCCTTAACTGGTGCGAAGCAATAGTAACAAACTGCGACTTCAGCTGTTCTGCTTCCTTTTCCTCGGTCACATCGTGAAGTACCCGCATTGTTCCGATTTTTTTGTTTTCCGCGTTCCGCAAAGGCACAAGGGTTACCTCGAGCGTCCTCTTCATTGGTTCTTCAAGGGTAATCTGCCTCGATTCAAAGTCCGTGAGCTGCACCGAACAGATTTGCTGAATGTTCAAAAAAAGGTTATTGCTCGTAACGTCAAGCTCCTCCGGGGCTTTCTGCGCAAGGTCTGAACTCTTTACCCAGAGCAATTCTTCTGCGCGCGGATTAAACGCGGTAATTTTCCCCTCCAAGTCCAAAACCACAAGGCCGTCGTACAAGCTTTTCACCATTGATTCATTTCTTTGTTTTTCAGAAATCAACTCTCCAAAGATACGAGCGTTTTCGGCGGCAGTCGCCGCCTGATACGCGACAATCGTCGCAAGATTCATCTCTAAATACTCAAAGTCATGTATATCCTTGTAATAAATGCACATTCCCCCGATCGCCTTGGTAAGAAGAGGCATAGGAATGCAAAGAAGTCCATGATAATCCTGCTTTCTCACGGGCACTCTCCACGTCGCTATTTCCTTTTTGAGTCTTGGATCTTTGGTGATATCGCGCGTTGCCCAAGCTTGATGAGTTTTTACAGCCCGTCCGATCCATGCGGAACCTACGGGGATAGGATATTTTCGCGAATGTTCAATATACTGCTTTTGCATTCCATACGCGGCTCGTATGAATAAAGCGTTCCGATCGGCAGTGAAATCCCAGAAATTCACATATTTCGCGCCGAGAGCTTTCCCTAAAATAGTTGCGATATTTTCAAGAATGGTCCCGATATCCGCCGCTAGAGCAAGCTCGCGCGAAGTAGATTCAAGCGCGGCAAGCAGTTTTTGATGCCACGCAAAATCTTTTTGCGTAAAACGGTGGAGCTTAAGTTTTGCGCCCTTCAGTGAAATTGTAAGCGACTCTGATTTTTTTTGCATTACTTCCACTATACCAAAAACTCAACGTTTTGCTAATATAAAAGCAATGAGAGTATTTTACTCCCCCGGAACACTTATTTGGCTATCGGGATTCTTTTTTTTCTTTTCCCTGTACATTACCGCGCCAGTCATTGCCGCGTACGCCGCAGATTTATCCCGATCCGTATTTTTCACCGGTCTTGCCGTGGGCGCGTACGGCGCGGCAATGATGCTTGTGCGCATTCCCATCGGGATTCTTGCTTCAGCGCATGGCCGCCGGAAACGCCTTATTCAAATCGGCCTTTTTACAATCTTTGTGGGGCTTGCGGCGGCTTTTTACGGAAACCAAATTTTGCTTGTTGTCTCGCGCGTCCTTCTTGGGTTTGGCGCCGGTTTTTGGGTTTTATATACCGTGCTTTTTGCAAGCTACTTTCCGAAAGAAAAAGTGGGCGAAGCAATGTCTCTGATCACGCTTGCGTATGCCCTACCGCAAATTTTTGCGGCTCTCGCGGGGGGACTTACAGCGGAGTATTTTGGATGGCTTGCGCCATTTGCGATTGGACTTATATCAACCATAGCGGCCATCGTATTCATATCGTACGTTCAGGAGTCCGCCGTCGAGGAACATCGATGGAGTCTCGCAAAAACCCGACAAATTATTTCAAAAAAATTGTTTATCGTGTCGCTCCTTGCAATGGTCGGTTTCTTTGTCGCGTTTGCGACCGTCTATGGATTTACGCAAAACTGGGCGCAGGATACTCTTGGAGCAACAAAGCAGGAGCTCGGCTTCATTCTTTTTGCCGCATTAATTTTCTATGTACTGCTGCTGCGTTTTGCCGCGCGGATTGCGAACCGCTTCGGGGTTAGACGAACACTTCTTTTAGGTATGATCGCTCTCGGGCTTGCGACTTCTCTCATCCCGTTAAGCAAAAATATTTTTGAACTTCTCGTACTCCAGGCATTTGTGGGCATGGGGCTTGGACTTATCTACCCTGTCACCATGGCAAAAAGCATCGAAGGCATTGAGGAACATCTTAAAGATGAGGCAATGGGGATGTATCAAAGCATCTATGCCGCTGGAATTTTCCTAGGGCCAATTTTAGGCGGAATAATCGCGTCGTATTTTGGGCTTTCGTGGATATTTTTCGTAATGGGCGCGCTTTCACTTGCGTCTATCCCTATGCTTCTTTTCTGCAGGAGACTTTGAAAAACAAAACACCCCGCAACTGCGGAGCGTGTTTTGTTGGAACCTTTACTATCAGTAATCCATTCCTCCCATGCCGCCCGGCATGCCCGCGCCGCCTTTGGTTTCTTTTTCCTCCGGCACTTCGCTTACAACCGCTTCGGTCGTAAGGATCATTCCCGCGGCAGAGGCCGCGTTTTGAAGTGCGAAACGCACGACTTTCGTGGGATCAACTATTCCAGCGGCGCGAAGATCGGTAAATTTTCCCGTTGCCGCGTTAAACCCGTAATTGCCAGTCTTTTTCTTCACCGCATCCACCGCAACCGCGCCGTCAAATCCCGCGTTTTCCGCGATCTGCTTCAATGGCGCTTCAAGCGCGCGCTTCAAAATATCAAGGCCAACTTTTTCTTCGCTTGTAACTCCGCGTACGGTTAAAAGTGCGGCGCTTGCGCGAATGAGAGCGACGCCGCCTCCGGCAACAATCCCCTCTTCCACCGCGGCGCGAGTCGCGGCAAGCGCGTCTTCAATTTTATCCTTTTTTTGTTTGAGTTCCACTTCGGTCGCGGCGCCGACTTTAATAATTGCCACTCCTCCGGCGAGTTTTGCCAATCGTTCTTGCAATTTTTCCTTGTCAAATTCAGAATCTGTCTGTTCGATCTGCAACTTTATCTGTTTGATTCTTTTCTCTATTTCAGTTTTTGTCCCCTTGCCTCCCACAATTGTCGTATTGTCTTTTGTTGCAAGGACCCGATGCGCTTGTCCAAGTTGCGTCACTTCAATATTTTCCATCTTAAGCCCTCGCTCTTCCGAGACAAAATCCGCTCCGACCACAGTTGCTATATCTTGGAGCATTTCTTTTTTGCGATCGCCAAATCCGGGGGCTTTTACCGCGAGCGCGTGAAATATGCCGCGAAGTTTATTCACGACAAGAGTCGCGAGGGCCTCTCCTTCCACTTCGTCAGCGATAAGCACAAGCTCTTTTTTGCCGGCTCGCGCCATTTTCTCCATCAGAGGCACAATATCATTGATTGACGCAATTTTCTGGTCTGTTACTAAAATGTATGGGTCTTCGTATGTCGCTTCCATGCGCTCCGTGCTTGTAATCATGTACGGCGAAATATAGCCCTTATCAAACTGCATTCCTTCGACAATTTCTTTTGAGAGACCGAATGTCTGGGATTCCTCGACTGTTACAACGCCGTCCTTCCCCACTTCTTCAATAACGGACGCGATGAGGTCGCCCATCTCTTTGCTTTCCGCGGAGATTGTGGCGACTTGAGCCATTTCTTCCTTATTTCCCGATACTTTTTCCGCGATGCGGCCAAGTTCCGCAACTACTGCTTCGACACCCTTATCAATTCCTCGCTTAATCGCAAGGGGGTTGGCTCCGGCTGTCACGTTTTTTATTCCCTCTGCCACAATCGCTTGCGCGAGAACCGTCGCGGTTGTGGTGCCATCTCCGGCAACCTCATTTGTTTTATTTGCGACTTCTTTCACAAGCTCCGCGCCCATGCTTTCAAGTTTATTGGGGAGATCAATTTCTTTCGCGATGGTCACGCCATCGTTTGTGATGACAGGTGATCCAAAACCCTTATCCAAAAGGACATTTCGCCCTTTTGGGCCAATAGTTACGCGAACCGCGTTTGCGAGTTTATCCACGCCGCGCTTTAACGCTTGGCGCGCGTCCTCTGAATACGAAATTTGCTTTGCCATAGTTTTATTCTTCTAAAATTGCCAAAATATCCTCCTCTTTGGCAACCAGATATTCCTTGCCCTCGACCTTTATTTCGTTCGGACCATACTTTGAAAAAAGCACGATGTCTCCTTTTTTCAATTCCATGGGCACTCTCTGCCCCTTCAAATTAAGGCGGCCTGGTCCAACGGCCACCACCTTCCCCTGCTCCGGCCTTTCTTTAGAGGCGGTATCGGGAAGCACAATTCCTCCTTTTGTCTTTTCTTCCTGTGTGATTGCCTGAAGAATCACATGATCGCGTAATGGTTTCAGTTTCATACTGCTTAGTAACTGGTAATTAGTAACTGGTAATTGCAAATTACGAATTACAAATTACTGTTTATCAAACTTGACCTTTGATTGCTAATTTTAATCTACCACCCATTATAGGAATGCTGGCGAAAATTGTCAATATATGCTATAGAATAAGCGTACTTTGACAACGAATGAGTACCCGCCAAAAGCTAACGCATTTGGGCGGGTTCTCTAATCTCTAATCGCTCAAAAGCTAACGCATTTGGGCGGGTTCTCTAATCTCTAATCGCTCGCAGGCTCGCGAGGAGATTAGGAAGGAGGCGCTCGATGGCAAAATTTTTCTGGGACTTCAAATACCCCGAGCGTCTCTGTCCATTTGAGAAGATGCTTGGAATTCAAGGTTTCTTGCTCTGGAGAAAGGTCACTCACGACCCTACAAATTTCATCGTATTCGCTGAACATGATAATATCTATACGTATGACGCGACGAAATATAGGCCCAAAAAATTTTTAAGAGACGAAAATGATGAAACCGGCGCCTCCCTTCCAGCTCCCCTTCAAGGTGTAAAAGGCCGCGGCGGATCTATAACCTACCATGGCCCGGGTCAGCTTGTCTGCTACCTTATCGCGGACTTTGCGGATATGGGCATGAAAGGTCCTGTGCATCTTGGGAGCACGCTTGACAGTATCATCAAACGCGTACTCCAAACATTTGGAATACAAGGATATTCGCTCTCGGAACTTTGCGCTCTTAAAAATGACGCGCTTCAAAAAGAACTCAAAAATAGAGAAATCCTCCGAACTAGCAAAGACGGGAATGTTTCGCCCAATATGTCGGCAGCCGGCGTGTGGGTCGTGACACAGAGCGCCCTGCCTAAAAAAATTGCCTCGAGAGGATTAAAGATTCATAAATACCGCTACGGTAACAATGAAGCAAAATATTTGACTACGTTCGGTTATATCTATCCATGCGGTCTTGATATTACAATCACTTCTATCAAAGAGCTTACGGGACTTGAGCCAAAACTTCCTGAAGTCGCGAAGATTACAGCCGAAGTCATGATCCGCGTATTTGAAGAAATCAAAAATCAAAACAGCGAAAAGTAAAAGCCCCGCTCTTTACTGCCTCTGGCAGAAACCGCGGGGCTGTTTTATTTCATTATAAAATCGTCACTGAACAATTCTCTGAATTCTTCAGGAGCGCGCTTCTTTTCAATATAGCTCTTGATGGCGTTGACAAACTCAAGGGCAGGCGCGCCGTCGAATAGACGATGATCAAAACTGAACGCCAAAGTCATAGAGCGGCGGCTGTCGCCGGGGGACTGCTTCACCGCCCCCAGCACCATTATCATGCCCGTAGGCCGTTCCTTGCCGCCCGACTCTTTGGTATAGGGCACTATGGAATCAGGATTCTCGCCACCCATTGCGCCCACATTGTTTACCGTAAACGTGAGATCGCGCAGTTCCGGCAAGGTAATTTTTCGCGACATCGCACGCTGAACTTTATCGTGGACTTGAAGCATCAACTCCCTAAAGGAAAGCGCCCCGGCGTTGTGTAGGACGGGAATCATCAATCCTTCCGGCGTTTGTACGGCAATGCCGATATTTACTTCTCTGAATATATAGCCGTCTTTGGCATCCTTATCCCAGTACGCGTTTATGATGCCGAAGTCCTTCCGCCTGTCGCGCAGCAATCGCGTCGCAAAAAACATGAACATGCCCGTAAAACTAAAGTCCGTACCCGTGTCTTCGCGCCAAACCTCGCGGCGCTGTTTGTAGAATTTCCACAGATGCGTCACATCAATGGTGATGGAATCGCCGGCTTTGGGAATTTCCGCGTGGCTTTTTGCCATGTAATACGCGATTGCTTTGCGCATTTGAGTCGCATGAAGCGGCTCTCGATCTCCCCCGTCCGTATCAGGAATGTTGCTTGGCTCTTCGGTCATGCGGTTTTCCGAAATATGTTTTTGAACATCGGGAAGGGTTATTGTGCCGTAATCTCCAGTGCCTTTGACATCTAAAAGATTGAGATTATTTTCACGCGCAAGAGCTCTTGCCGCTGGCACCGCTCGAATAGCTCCACTTTCTTCTGCGATTTGAACTTCGGATTGTTTAGATTCCCGCCATGCAAGAAATCGATCGAACTCTTTTGGCCCAACCCTGTATATGCCCTCTTTTTCCGCAAACGCGAGCACATCTTCCCGTGAAACGCCAAGTTTCTTGGCGAGTATCGCAACAGCGGGAGTTATCACAATCCGCGGCGCGTCGGGCTCGCCTCGCTTCGCAGGCGAAGCGGGTTGTTTTTCTTTCTTCTCATCAACGACGGATGGGGCTTCTTCAGCATGCGCTTTCTCCACTTCTTCAGTTTCAATGGCGCCAAGATAGGGATGGTACAAAATCCTTCCGTCGGGGAGCTTTTCCGCGTTTCCAGACTTCCATAGCGAACCATCTTCCCTGTAGTCTTCGTAGATTTCCACAATCGTTCCTGACGCTGGACTTTCCAGCTCAAGCTCAAGTTTGTCAGTTTCGAGCGATAAAATCGGCTCGTCTTTTTTAACAGTATCCCCTGCTTTTTTATGCCATTTCTTAATTGTTATATCCGGAAGAGTAGGATCATAATGGCCCGTTGACATAGGGTAGAATCCAAATTCGACTCTCATGTTAATACCTCATC
>JACOUK010000095.1 GCA_016177905.1 Candidatus Spechtiibacteriota bacterium
CAAATCATATTTAGAGTGCGGGGTTGTCCGATAATGCCGCATATGACATTAGTGTACAACCTTGCTCCCTAAATTTCAAACTGAAGTCTCCGCCTAAAAGGCGGGGGATTTTCTCCCATTCCCCGAAGGGGACATTAAGTTGCTGTATATGAACATCACACAAACATTCGGCAAAAAATTACTGACAAGGTTGGCACCCGTTTTGGGTGCAGGCGGCATCGGGGTTTGTCCGCTCTGTTGGGTAGGTTCTGCATCATTCCTTACCTATGTTGGCCTTGGAATGTTAATTCCATTCTGGCGTTGGCTTTCGTTTGGATTGATTTTCCTCGGAGCTCTCGGTTTTTTGCTTGACTACCGAGCGCATAAAAATATAACGCCATTTTTGTTACTGCTCGCGGGCGCCATCGTTCTCTATATCGGCCGTTATGTATACGGTGGCGAAGGATTTGGCGGTTGGCAAATTTGGGGGCCGGGCGGACTTATTATCGTGATAGCGGTCGCGTATAACCGTTCAATTTTTAGGAAACAACCGCAAGTACTATGAATAACAACCAATCCACAAAGAATATCCCAACCATTATGGTTGTATTCGGCATTACCGGGGATCTTGCGGCAAAAAAAATTATTCCTTCCCTTTGGTTTCTTTTTCAGCAGGGACGCTTACCGGATCGCTTCTCGCTTTTCGGTTTTTCGCGAAGCCCTCTTAGCGATGACGAGTTTCAAAAATTGATCCGAGAAGCCGTCAAGAACCACGGCGGAGGCGAGATGGACGAAGACGAATTCTTGAGCTTTTCTTCGCTTTTTGCCTACCGGGCGGGAACCTTTGAAAACAAAGGGTCATTTGTCACTCTGGCCGGCGCTATTGCCTGGAAGGAGCGTTCGTGGGGCGTGTGCGCGAATAAACTCTTTTATCTCGCGGCTCCGCCTCCCTCCTACAAGCCGATCTTTGAAAATCTTGCGGCGGTAAAACTCAATCTCCCCTGCGGCGGGGACCTTGGCTGGAGCCGGGTGCTGATTGAAAAACCGTTCGGCACAGGTCTTGCGAGCGCCAAAGAACTTCAATCGCTTCTTTCCGCTTATTTTAAGGAAGAGCAGATGTATCGCATTGACCATTACCTTTTCAAGGAGATTGTCCAAGGAATAGAAAATTTCCGTTTTTCCAATAATCTTTTTGAAAATGCATGGGACAATACAATGATCGAACGTATTGATATCCGCTTGCTTGAATCAATCGGGGTTGAGGGGCGGGGAGCATTTTACGATTCTGTCGGGGCTCTCCGCGATGTGGGGCAGAACCATATTCTTGCCATGCTTTCGGCGATCGCCATGGAATATCCCTCAAACAGGGATATGGACTCCATTCGGAGGAACCGCGCGCATATTTTAGAGGCGCTGGGCCCGTGGACGCAGGATACGATACGGCAAAACACCTACCGGGCCCAGTACCGCGGCTACCAAGGCATTGACGGCGTCCATCCGTTTTCGGAAACGGAAACATACGTTGCGCTCACTCGTGTCCGCTTAATTTTTAACTACCCCCCTTTTATTGCATAACATAGCCATTATTTGAGAAAACCGTATTTTTCGATTTCAATTCAGCTATGAGATAATTGGTATATTTCTTTACTAATTATCTATTATGCATCAAGGAAAATACGTATTTTCTCAGGTGATGGAAGAGGTTGTTCGTTATCAATTCAATCAATGCGCGACGCGGTACAAGGGCGATTATTGGATAAAGAATTTCACCTGCTGGGAACAATTTTTGGCAATGGCCTTTGGGCAGTTGGCATTTCGGGAGAGTCTTCGCGGTATCGTGGTCTGCCTTACCGCCCAACGCGGCAAACTCTACCATTTAGGTTTTCGTTCTACGATTGCCCGCACCACTCTTGCCGATGCCAATGAGCGCCGCGACTGGCGGATCTATCGCGACTATGCAAAGCTGCTCATCGCTCAAGCCCGCGCGCTTTATACGGACGATCCATTTGATCTTGATCTGAATGGCACTGCCTACGTCATAGATTCTACCACTATCGAGTTATGTCTTACCATCTTCCCGTGGGCGCGACTGGTGAAAGCGCGAGCCTCGGTCAAGCTCAATTTGGAACTCGCATTAAGCGGCAATATTCCTTCATTTTTCGACTTTTCCAGCGGCAAAGAGCATGACGTTGCGTTTCTGGATAGGATCGTTTACGAAGCAGGGTCCTACTACGTTTTCGATCGGGGCTATCTTGATTTCTAACGATGGCATATCATTGATCGGGCGGGTGCGTTCTTCGTTACCCGAGCGAAAGACAATCTTTCGTTCCGTCGCTTGTATTCTCATGCGGCGAACAAGGATGCGGGCGTGCGCTGCGACCAAACCATTGTGCTATCGGGGTATTATACTGCCAAGAAGTATTCAGGAAAACTCAGGAGGATCAAATATTATGACGCAGAAACACACCGCTATTATGTGTTCCTCACCAACGATTTTAACCTTAACGCCGAAACCGTTGCCCGATTATACAAGTACCGTTGGCGAATCGAATTGTTTTTCAAATGGATCAAACAGCATCTGGCCATCAAAGCGTTCTGGGGGCGCTCCGAGAACGCGGTGAAGACGCAAATCTGCGTTGCCCTGTGCGTCTACCTGCTGGTCGCTATCTTGAAAAAGCGCATGCGCATTGAACGGAGTTCCTACGAAATTCTACAAATTTTAAGTGTGTCTTTATTTGATAAAATGCCCGTACCTACGCTGATTTCTGACTGCCGGTTCCCAAAAATGGAAACCGATGGTCAAAAACAGGCGCAGTTATGGGATTATTAAGCGGACACGAGTGGTGATTAGGTAGTGATTGAACTGTTCCATTACAAATGGAAGAGGAGCGAATGGCTTAGAGCCTGTTCAAAATCTTTTCAACACCAACGAGAGAAATGCCAACACCACCATCTGTAAACTGGTATTAAGTTTCCGCTCACAGTTCTTCCATAAGCGGCGGCATTTCTCAAGCCATCCAAATGATCGTTCAACGACCCATCGCTGCGGCAATACAACAAAGGTATGGAGTTCATTGCGTTTGACAATTTGTACGGTCGCGCCCAGAATTTCTTTAATGCTTGCGGCAAATGGTTCTCCGGTATAGCCGCCGTCCGCCAACATATTTTTAACGTCAGACAATGTTTCTTTCGCCTGCGCCACAAGCGCGATAGCTCCGGCCCGATCCGTGATGTTTGCCGTCGTCACTTCAATGCCATGAGGCAGTCCTTGGGTATCTACCGCGATGTGCCGTTTGATGCCAGAGACTTTCTTCCCCGCGTCATATCCTTTTTCCTCTGCGGTATCGGTATTTTTGACGCTTTGGGCATCAACGATGCAAAAACTTGTTTTCTCTTTCCGACCATTGCTTATACGGGCCTCTCCAACTATTTTTTTTTAATGCTTCCTCAAGGACGCTCGGTTTTCCTTCTCGCTTCTCACTCCATATCTGAAAATATGCGTGCACGCTTCTCCATTTGGGAAAGTCAGAGGGAAGCATCCTCCATTGACAGCCACTTTTGAGCACATAGAGCACACCGCAGAATGCATCATACAAGTCAATCGTTCGCGGCCGCGTCTTCTTCCGCGCTCCTTCCAAAAACGGAACTATTTTCTTAAATTGTTTCCTATTGATATCGCTGGGATATTTTTTTCTCATAGGGACCCAGCGTAACACCTAAAAAAGATTTTGAACAGGCTCTTAGACAAATCAGCAAAATCAAGGAGGAAGATAAACTCCGCATATTTCAATTAGACCCCGCTCTTCTTAAGGAAACGGAAAAGGTTATGCTCCGTTTTGGAGAACATAAACTTTCTTTTACCGACGCATCTATCGTTGTTGTAGCAAAAGCGTATTATATGAATGAAATATTTACCCTGGACAAAGATTTTAGAAAAGTAGGATTGCAAGACGCCGGCATAGCTGACTAAACTATGGACAATAAGACCGCGC
>JACOUK010000087.1 GCA_016177905.1 Candidatus Spechtiibacteriota bacterium
CTGTTCCTGCTCCTGCCGGCAGTCTTAGAGCATGCGCCACAGCTTCAGGACCGAGGATATGTGTTTTTCGTGTCGGAGGAACAATTGAACTGGAATCAATATCCGGTACGCGCTTTGAAATCACCAATCCGTATTTGACTATAGCGGGCCAAACTGCTCCAGGCGGCGGAATAGTTATCAAAGGTTACAGCGGTATAAGTATCAAAACTCATGATGTCATAATTCGATATCTTCGCGTCATACTTGATGGTACTGGCATTCATGAGCAAGGCAGGAATAACATCGCCATGCGCAATGGTGCATACAATGTCATCATAGATCACTGTTCCACTGCTTGGTCGTTCGATGAGAGCACGGCGATATGGAAGTATGAGTCTCCCCCCTCACCAGACATCACGGGCATCACTGTCCAGCGGTGCGTTATCGCTGAGGGCTTGGCAAAGGCACACGGTATGAACATTGGCGGCAACATAGATTATGGCATCAGCCCACCTTCAGAGGAATACCTGAAGGTCCACGATATTTCTGTCCACCATAATCTCTTTGTCCACAATTTTGACAGGAATCCAAGAGTAAAATCCGCTGGCACTCAGGTCATAAACAACGTGGTGTATAACTGGGGCAGTCGTGTGGGAGTGTCAGAGGCAAAGAATACTGTTGACTTCATCAACAACTACTGGAAGCCAGGACCAATGAGCCAAAGCTTAATTTACAAGCACGAAAGTACGTATATTGGCACAAGCTGGGTGTATCCTGACCCATCGATATACATAGCAGGGAATATCGTGAAAGGAAGCTTTGAAAATCCTTCGGCCGATAACTGGCCGCTGATAGTAAGAGACACAGACGCTGGCTTTGCTCCCGGTGAGCTTCTCCCACTCAGTTACCGCAGATATACTCCTATTTCTCAATCTCCTAACCCCATTACCATCCAGTCAGCATCTGATGCTTACACTTCCGTTCTCGCAGACGCTGGCGCCAATGCCAGACTCGACTGCCAAGGCAATTGGATTTCCAATTCTTATGCAGTAGACATACGAGTAATTAATGATGCCAAACAAGGAACTGGGTGGAGCGGAACTGGGCCTGCTTCGCCACAAGCAGCAGGCGGCTTTCCTGTCATCGCAGCTGGCACGGCTTGCACAGACTCCGACCACGATGGCATGGCAGACGAATGGGAAACAATCCAGTTTGGCAGCTTGAGCCGAGGTTCTTCCACCGATTCTTCAGGCGACTTTGATGCTGATGGGTATACTGACTTGGAAGAGTATTTGAATGGCGTCGGCATTCTTGCCTCCGCGCCAACACCTACACCCACATCTACCCAAACTCCTACTTCCAAACCAAAACCAACTCCTATTTCAACGCCAGTAACTACACCTGTCTCATCACCTATCTCTACGTTAACTCCTACTCCAATATCTTCTCGCGGCGAGCCAAGGCCCTCACCATCTGGAGAGAGACCCAAACCAAAAAAAGAGCGAAATTTTATGATCGTGGCTATCCCTGTCATTTCCATTATTGTTGCAGTAATCGCAACACTGTTTGCTCGACGAAGATAAAGAATGCTTTTGGGGTATATGCGTTTGGCCATTGGGTTGTTCTATGTTATCCACATACGAACATTTGCGCATTTTGCTATACTATATGTAAGAAAGGTCTTTATAGGTTTATAGCTACATGGCTTGTATTTATAATTGAATCTTTTTATTATTAAATTATTTATTATATGTTAGTTCAAACTTGGACAGATCTTATCATGTCGTCCCTACAAGGTTTGTGGGGAGGTTTTATCGCGTTCGTCCCAGCGCTTGTCGGCGCAATTGTAGTGTTTGTGGTTGGATGGATTGTGGCGATGGCGCTTGAAAAAGTCATCGCGAAAATTATAAAGGCGCTTCAGGTTGACCGGATTTTCGATCAGCTTGGAGTGATGAAGGCATTGCAGAAGGCAGGTTTTGAATGGGAATTCAGTGATTTTGTGGGTTGGCTCGTGAGATGGTTTTTGCTGATCGGTTTCTTTCTTGCGGCCGCGGATATTCTGAAGCTTAATCAGGTCGCGGAATTCTTGAAGAACATTCTTGGCTATGTGCCGAACATTATTGTGGCCGCGTTGATCTTGTTGATCGCGGCGTTGCTCTCTAATTTCTTGGAGAGACTCATCACGACAAGCATGAAGGCGGCGGGATTTCTCGCGCCGAGTGTGGTAGGAATTTTGGTGCGATGGTCGGTATGGATTTTCGCGATCCTTGCGATCTTTGATCAGCTGGGGATTGCGCCCAATCTCACAAACACACTCTTTATGGGGCTTGTGGCATTCCTTGCGATTGCCGGCGGGCTTGCGTTTGGCCTTGGAGGACAGGGGGTGGCAAAAGATTTGCTCGAACGAATGTACAAAGAAATGAAGGGAAGATAATCGAGAAAGCGATATTCTACTGCCCTGCACCCGCGGGGCAGTTTTAGTACTTGACAGCGTTTGCGGCATTTTGGTAGGATACTCATTAGGTGCTAAAGCTAATCGAGAACAACTGCATACGAATGAGAAGCGGATAGTATCCATGCTTTTAATGTATGGGGAAGAGCCGCTTCTTGAGAAAAGCGGTTTTTTTATTCTTGAGCTGGAATGAACTTTAAAAATTAAAACGGCCCTCCTACGCTCTTAAAGAGTAAGAGCTTTGGAAGGGCGCGGAGTCTTATAACTCCGCAGGAAAATAGTTATTAAGGGCGTATGGTGGATGCCTTGATACCAAAAGGCGATGAAGGACGTGGCGTGCCTGCGATAAGCCTCGGGGAGGTGGCAAGCAACCTTTGATCCGTGGATATCCGAATGGGGAAACCCGATCCGATGAAAATCGGATCGCCCCGACTTTACGTCGGGGCGCATACCCGCTGAAGTGAAACATCCCAGTAAGCGGTGGAAAAGAAAAAAATTTTATTCCCCCAGTAGCGGCGAGCGAAAAGGGAGAAGCCTAAACGCTAATTCAACCGTGAGGTTAGATTAGCGGGTTGTAAGGGGATAACGTCGGGAGTATTCCGGGTGCACTGGAGTACAACCGAAGGAGAACACATAGGCGAAGATGTTAAAAGAAGCTCCCTGGAAAGGGGCGCCAAAGAGGGTAATAGCCCCGTATTTGAAAATATCTTCGTGCTCCTTGTTATCTTTCTTAAGTACTTCGAGGAACGAACACCTCGTGGGAAGCCGGCAGAACTATCTGCCAAGGCTAAATACTTTTGGTAATCGATAGTGAACAAGTACCGTGAGGGAAAGGTGAAAAGCAGCCCGGTGAGGGCGGTGAAATAGTACCTGAAACCATATGCCTACAAGGAGACGGAGCCCCGCAATTGCGGGGTGACGTCGTGCCTTTTGCAAAATGAGCCAACGAGTTTACTGCACTCCTTTGTCTAACCCCGCCATGCGGGGGGAGGCGAAGTGAAAGCAAGCGTTCATAGCGCGATCAAAAAGGTGTGTAGTAAGACCCGAAGCCAAGCGAGCTACCCATGACCAGGGTGAATTCCGGATAAAACCGGGAAGAGGCCCGAACCCATTAGCCTTGCAAAACTATGGGATGAGTTGTGGGGAGTAGTGAAAAGCTAAACGAGCTTGGTAATAGCTGGTTCTCCCCGAAATAGCTTTAGGGCTAGCCCCAAGTTATAGCACTTAGGAGGTAGAGCACTGGATGGTTTAAGAAGGTTTACCGACTTAAGCCAATCAAA
>JACOUK010000088.1 GCA_016177905.1 Candidatus Spechtiibacteriota bacterium
AAAAGATACATCTTTGGCGCAAGTACTTTGCATAGATTCATCTGGCGCTCGCGAGACCCGGACAGCATGCACCGAAGCTACTTTGGAGTACACCGGAGCGGCAATAAGCGGAGACCTTGCTTCATTTCCTTCAAACGCGGGATGGGGAGATCCCGCGCAAAGTTTTATCGTGGGACCGCAAAATATCTCCGTGCGCGAGGTTCAGCTTTATGTGAGGAAACTAACCAATAGTCCAAGTAATATATTTTTGGAGATACGAAGCGGAAGCACCATAGGGACTGTTGTTGGAAGAAGTTGGATGATTGAAAGTTTTTCGCTTGCTACGACTTCGAGCTGGACTTCTTTTGTGTTTCCAAGCCCGGTCCTGCTCGTTTCCAGCACTCAATACTTTTTGCGATTGAGATCTTTGCCCGATTCGACAGTCGCGTTTTCAAACGCGACAGGGACGATATACTTAGCGTACGAACACTCGGCATCTTCTCCGCCGGCATACGCGGGGGGCGATGCGTGGCGTTATGTCGGACAAAGCAATAATCCGACGTTCGCTGGCGAGCGGCTGGGGCCAGCCGACCAATATGATTTTGGTTTTCGTATTTTTTATGGAATCAATCCGCCTGTCAATCGCGATTCAAGGCATTTGGATTTTGACCTTGTGGGATTGGACGGAAGAGGATGGAGTATCGAGACAACTTCTATTCTTCGCCTTGTATTTCACAACCCTGGGAACCCAGACACGGTGCAGGATATCGCAATGGCAAATTATTTTAAAAACGGGAATACGGAATTTGATTGGGAAGGAAGTATAAACGTAAACGGAGATATCGAGAAATTGCGGGTGCACACTTTGTATCGCGACGCGTACGACACGACGCTTTCGATTCACCGCGATCGAAAAGATAATCAAAAAGCGGCGGATATTTCTATTGACGGGAAAGCGATTGTGTCTTACGCGGCGGATGGAACTGCGACAGTCGGCGCGTATGGAGGAGTAATGAGTTACCGTTAGACTGCGCTATAAGCCTTCTATGTGCTCTACATCTTATCGTCACAACCAAAAAGGACTTGGAATGGTGGAAGTAATTGTGGTTGTTGCAATGATTCTGGTCGGATTCACTGCGATTTTAGAGCTGTTTCGGCTCCAGTTTCGCAACGACACGACTGCGCGGGAAGATGTAAAGGCGTACGCGCTTTTATCCGAAGCAATGGAGGCGGTGCGAAGCGTGCGGGACGATAATTGGTCGAACATTTCAGGCCTGACACAGGGAGCGGATTATTATCCGGCGATTTCAGGAAATGCCTGGGTCCTTTCCGGCGCTGATCCGGGTCCAATAGATGGGTATTCACGCTGGATTGTTTTTTCAAGCGTGCGGAGGGATGCAAATGATGACATCGTTGATTCCGGGGGTTCGGTTGACGCGGATACTCTGAAGGTTACGGGGTCTATCGAATGGCAGAGCGGCGGGCGGACAAAAACGAAAACACTTATCACATATCTCACGAACTGGCATGCGAAACTTTAACCGTAAAGGATTTACCCTCGTTGAGCTTCTTGTCTATGTTGCGCTTTTTGCGATTGTTGTAACGCTTGCGATCCAATTTACACTCGGCATTGTGAACGCAAGCGCAAGATCAAACGCGAAAGAAGAAGTCGCGATAGGCGCAAGCTCGATTCTTCAAGCCTTTGACGCTTTAGCGCGGGGCGCTCAAGCCGTGTATGATCCCACGTCGAATTTTATAGGAGATCCCGGACAACTTTCGCTGGTCACAAGTAATACCCCTCCGCCAAACGAGAAGACAAGCTATATAGATATGTATTTGGATGGGGGAAGATTTTGCGTGAAACGCGAAGTTTCTGGAGTGGCATGCGTAAGTTCCATGAAGGTTGAGGTGACGAGTTTGATTTTTCGAAAAATGACTCAAGCAGGCGGAGCAGAATCCGTGCAGGCACGATTTACGATTCGTTTTCGGACCCAAAGTCCGAAATATTACGCCACGCAAACTTTTCAAACCTCGGCGCGTTTGAGGTTGTAGTAAGTCCTATGTCTTATCGAAATAAACAAGGTATTATCGCTCTGCTTATCGTTTTAGTGACGATGTTTATCGGTTCTGCTCTTGCGTTTGCGTCGGTATTTGTATCTCTGAATCAAGCAAAAGGAGTAAAAAATATTGCGTATTCATACGAAAGCATATACGCGTCAGAGGCAGGAGTTGAAGACGCGCTCCTTCGGGTTCTTGATAGCACAAAAAAATTGCCGTCCACAAATCCCTATACGCTGCTTGTGGGGAATGCGTCAGCTTCGACAACTATCGGAAATATCTTAGGAGGAGCGCGGACAATTGTTTCCGAAGGTTCAAGGCTTGGAAGGGTGCGAAAGGTAGGCGCCACACTTGTGCTTGACACGGCGAATGGGAGTTTCTTTTTTGGGGCAGAGGTGGGTGATGCGGGGCTTACGATGCAAAATGGAAGCAAGGTGAATGGCAATGTCTTTTCAAACGGGCCTGTCATAGCTGGGCCAAATACTTCAATTACCGGAACTGTGCGCGTGGCAAAAAATGGAAACAAACTTAAGGAGGCAGTAGTTGGAAAGGACGCGCAAGTGGATATTTGTGAAAATTCAACAATTTCAGGCGTGCTCACCGTGAGAACAAATACAGGATGCACGTCCGCGAGCACAACTTTGCTCGTAGGAGAAATTGCGACAAGTTCTTTGCCTGTTACCCAGGCACAAGTAGACGGCTGGAAGAGCGATGCGGCTTCTGGCGGCACGATTGTGGGAAATTATACGCTTGACGGAAGCAATCAGGCGAGCCTTGGTCCGAAAAAAATACAGGGGAATATGGAAATAAAAAATTCCGCGAAACTCACGATTACCGGCACCCTCTGGGTAACCGGTGAAATTACTATTCAAAATTCCGCCCAAGTGCGTTTGGACTCTTCATACGGATCGACGAGCGGTGTTGTAGTGAGCGACGATGAGATCATTTTAAAAGATGAGAGTATTTCTTCAGGATCCGGACAGGCAGGGAGTTATCTTCTGTATGTCTCCGCGACGAGTAAGGATCCCGCGCTTATTATCCAAAATAACGCTCAAGCTGACATTCTTTTTACTCTCAATGGATGGGTAGAAGTCAGAAATAATACTCATGTTCGGGAAGTTACTGGTTATGGAGTGCGTTTGCTGAATAACGCGGAATTAACGTACGAGACGGGCCTTAACAACACGAGTTTTTCGAGCGGCCCTTCTGCCGGATGGTCGGTTGGATCATGGAAGGAGACGAAATAATGATATACTAAAGAGAGATATGAATTTTTCACCATTATTCAAAATAATTCCCGAACCATTTGGTCTTGATCTGTCCGATGGAACGCTGAAAGTCGTAAAACTTGGAAGAAGAGGAAAGAATCTTTTTCTGGAGAATTTTGGCGAGCGGGATTTGCCTTCGGGTTTGATCAAGGACGGGAATATTCAATCCGAAGAAACATTAGCGGCAGTAGTCAAAGAAACTCTCGCGAATTTGAACATGGGGGCCTTCGCGACAAAATTTGTCGCCTGTTCGCTTCCAGAACAAAAAACGTATATTAGGACGTTAGAGTTGCCAAGCCTGGAAGTGGACGAGATGCGCGAGGCGATTCAATGGGAGATTGAGGCGGACATCCCGCTTGCGTTTTCGGACACGAACTTTGATTGGGAATTGATCCCCTCGCTTAAAAAACAAACAAAACATCTGGACGTTTTAGTGAGCGTTGCGCCGCGGGCCCTCGTTGATTCGTATGCCGGCTTTCTTCTCAAGGCAGGCCTCACACCTTTTTTGTTTGAACCAGAATCAGTAGCTCTCGCGCGGTGTATTATGAGACAAGGAGCTGTTGAAAAGCCGGTTTTGATTGTTGATTTTGGAAAGACAAATACAAGTTTTATTATTTACGCGGGGCGCGGCATCCGGTTTACTTCTTCAGTTAAGATATCGGGCGATATGATGACAAAAAATATTGCGCGAGCCTTGAATGTTGATGAGAAGCGCGCGGAAGAGCTGAAGAAGGATGTTGGACTGAATCGGGAAAAAGACGGGCGTATTTTTGAGGCGGCGATTCCGTTACTCACCGATTTGAAGGAGCAGATGAGCGAGTATATTGAATTTTACGCGGAGCATGCCCTGCATGCGCATGATGAGGAACCCCTGATCTCCAAGATTCTTTTGTGTGGCGGCGGCGCGGGGTTAGAGGGCCTGGAAAAATATCTAAGCACGGCGCTTCACATAGAAACGGTAACGGCGAATCCTTGGGTTAATATACTGGAATCACCGTTAGTCGAGACGCCGGAATTGCCGTACAAAGAATCAATCCGATATGCGACGGCTCTTGGGCTTGCGCTCGTACAATATAACGATTTATGAATCTTTTATCCAAGGACCAAAAGGACGCGCTCCGCAAAGACATTCTGGCACGATTTTTTGGCGTGGCACTCGCGACTCTTGCATTATGGGGAGCGATGTTTTTAATTTTTGCGTACACGAGCGCTCTGTATCTGGAGGTTCAAATTCCCGCACTTGAGGAGCGACTAAAAAATGAGCAAAGGAGCGAAACGTCGCGGAGTCTCACGCTCGTTGAGGAAGAGATTATAAAGTTAAACGCGGCGCTCTTTGATATTGAGAAGGCAAAAAATAGGAAGTCTGTCTATTCCCCCGCGATCCTTCGGAAAATTGGAGAGCTTGTTCCCGAGGGAGTAATGTTGAAAAGACTATCGTTCAAAGGACAATCCGTGACTCTCGAGGGGCAGGCGGAACAAAGAAGCGACGCGCTTGTTTTTAAGGGAAAGCTGGAAAAGGATTCGATCTGTCAGAAATTAAGCTCTCCGCTTATTGTAAAAGAAAAAAACGTCGATTTTAACTTTACCTGCGCGATGGCTCCGCGTTGAGTTTGTTAAGATGAAAAGCGAAAATATTCGCAAAAAAAAGTTATATCTTGGGGCGATAGTGTTTCTCCTGCCTCTTGTATTTGGCTATGGAGTATATTTTGTCATGGGAAGAGTAAGCGTGAGTCAAGAACAATACATTGCGAAGCAAAAAGAATTAGTAAGCCTTGAACATAAGCAACGGGAAGTAGCAGCCCTGGAGCAGGAGTTTACGGGTCTAGAGGCGCAAAGAAGCATCATCTTCTCCTCGCTTCTTTCCCAGCAATACGAAGATAAGTTGAGATTTATAATCGAAATTGAAGACATCGCCAAGACCCTTGGACTTGTCTATGATTTTACGATTCAAAGAGAAGTGACGAAGGAAGATATACAGAGAGAAAAAGAGGAACTGGCGCGAGTTCGTCGAGGGGAGGCGGGGCAAAAAGCAGTGAAAGAAGAAGAAAAACTTCCCGAGATTACCGTGGGCGTGAAGTTGGAAGGAAAGTACGCGCAAGTGGTGAAGTTTTTGGAGAAATTCCAATCTCTTTCTTACTACACAGAGATTCAAAGTTTGGATATATCGAAGCAAAAGACGGAGGAAGGAAGTTCTCGCGCTGGAGTTGAGGCGGTGATACAAGCGTCAGTGTTTACAAGGGAATAACATAATTCGTCTATGAGGATATCGTTTCAAAAAATAAAACAATCTGCGCGGACAAAAAATATCCCGCTGTACTTTGAGCGGTACGAATTTTTGATTGTTATCGGCGGCGCGCTGCTCGTATTTTTGATTGCCGGAATTCTTTTCTATTTCAAAGCATACAGGACAGTGTCAAA
>JACOUK010000089.1 GCA_016177905.1 Candidatus Spechtiibacteriota bacterium
GCCATACATTCCTATCCAGTCGTCCGTGCCATATGCATATCCATGAGCGAAGACTATGGCCTGTTCGCATCCTCTATATTCTGCAGGATTAAGATCGGCAAGCCGCACGGTGTCGAGCACCAGACCTTTTTTAAGTTTTGGGTATTTAAGGCGGAAGAAATGCCACCAGACATGACTAAGTTCATGCACTGCCGCTTCATGTTGCGCGGTGAATAGTTCTACCAAATTTTTGTCGGGATGCCAGAAGCCCCCTCCGCTGGTGGGAGAAAAATCGCGGACAATAATATCTGATTTTGCGGTGATAAACTCACGCGCGGACTCGGTAAAGCCGTAAAAGTCAAATATCTGTTCCCGAAATTCAAGCGTCTCACTTTTGCTTTTTTTCACGTTGCCTCCTCTAAATTAGGATTTTTTTTCGTTCTTCTTCGGATAAGTCTTCTACGAGCAGATTTAGAATCGCCGCCGCGGACCACGCCTGTACATGATTTGCGCTTTTTGTGCCCCATCCTTCCAGGCCATAGCAGGTTGTAAGCTCGCCGTTGTCGCAGGCGTGAAGCTCCGGCGCTTCGCCAAGAAGGCAAGCAGTGTCAAGCATATTTTTCTTCAACTCTTTTGCTTTTTCCCGAAAATCAAACTTTCTTTCCCGCGCAAATGGATGTGTATAGGTTGCGTTTTTCAAACCATAGTAGGTAAACCAGTTGTCCATCAGCCAGATGGAACCGAGATGGTAGAGATAGGGGTTGAAGCACGGCTCTTTATCCGAAAGCGTGCGTATGCCGTATGGAGTCCAAAGATCTGGTTTGCATAAGCGTTCGGCTATCCCTCGCATTTTTTCGGGATTGTCTATGATCCCGGTGAAAAATAGATGTCCCGTGTTTGAGGCCGCAGTATGCACCTGTTCTTTATTTGCGTCGAGGGCAAGCGCGAATGCGCCGCGTTCTTCATTCCAGAATTTTTGGTTGAAGTTAAACTTCAACCTCTCGGCATTTCGATAATAACCTTGCCAGTCTTTGTTAAAATAGGCCGCCATTTCAGACATGTATAGATACGCAAGGTACGCATATCCTTGTATCTCTACAAAGCACACGGGGTACTCTGGCTTATGGCAGAATGGTGTATGGTCTTTCCAGCACTGATTTCTTATGCCGCGAGGATTTAGTTGTTCGCATTCTATGAAATAGTCGCCGTCCATGTCACCGTAGTATTTCATCCAATTTGCCGCGGCTTCAAGATTCGGCCAGATTTCTTTTATAAAATCCCAGCGATTTGTTTTGCGTACATATTCGCCCGCAAGAATGATAAAGAGGGGAGTTGCGTCAAGCGAGCCGTAATAAGGAAATTCCCAGAATGGGATCTTCTGTTTTTGCCATTCAGAATCTCTGTGCTCGTGCAGTATTTTGCCCGGTTGCTCCTCGCTTCGCCAGTTGTGGTGTTTGCCTTGAAGTTTTGCAAGTGTCCTAATCGTGCTCCGGGCGATCTCGGGTCCGTTTTGAGCCGCTGGCAGAAGCATCAAGGCCGTTATGAGCGAATCCCTTCCAAAAAGCCACCTATAATCTTCTCCTCCCGCAAAGAGATAAGATCCAAGCGGATGTTTCAACGACTTCAAATCGCCTATGACTTTTTCCAAGAGCTGTTTTTTGTCCATAGCACCCTCCGTTCGTCGCGTCTATTATTTTGTTGTCAAAGTAGATAGTAGCACTCTACATCGTTCGCCGTTCGTGTCAATCATTGACAAACGCGTATATATTCTGGTAGGGTGTCAGGTAAAACAAAATGTTTATTTTACCTATAGAAAGGAAAGGGCAAATCCGCCTTCGGCGGACTTCGACTCTATCCCTAGTAGGGCGTTGTTGGTTTGCCCCCCTTTCTTGTCGTAAGGAGATGGGAGCAAGCCAATGGGCTTGCGTTTTAGTTTAATAACGGGGTTCGTTGAAAATTAAATCCGATTGTAACGAAAGGAGGCAATAAGATGAGCAAGAAGAGTGCGGAAAAGAAGGGTTTTTCAGAACCGAAAGTACAATACGGAATTCCAGCTTTAAATTTCCTTGGTCCTGCTACCGACAAAATTGCGCCGTTGACGCCGTCATTGTCAGCGATTGCGATTGCGCTCTTTATCATGTTGGGCGGATTGTTTTCGTTTGTTGGCTTGTATGCGATTGCTCCGAATTTATTTCCCGGGTTCGATGTGTCTTTTTTTGTGGCGGGGCTTTATGGTCTCTTTGCGGTGTTGGTTTGCGCCGCGCTCATATTTGGTTATTTCGATCACGTGAAGCGTAAAACTAAAGATGAGTTTAAGCTCGACCAAGTCTCTGTCGAAGCCGATCGAGAGGCGCTCGCACAACACTACGCCCAGAAAAACAGAAGGCAGTTTTACTCTAACGCCTTGTTTGTTTTCCTTTCGATTGTTGGAGCGACAGTTATTTTCTGGCAGAAGTTTGATATGTACCCATCAGAAACTTTCCTCATGTCATGGCCGGTTCTTTTCGCGCTTTGGGTTTTCCTGCTTTTCCAGTTTTCCCGGCCAATGCTTATTATTCTTGTGCTTGTCATGGTCGTGATGCGTATCGCAATGGTTCTCATGGGCGCGCAGGTTTTGGTACAATTCCTGCCGTATCTCTTGATGATGCCGATGTTTGTAGTAATGAACTTTGTAATGATGTTTGGCCCTCTTGCGTTCATTAACATCATGCAGATTAAAACGATTCTGCCCGGCGAGGGAAAGATAGATGAAGGTAAAAAGGTAATGGGTCAGCGCCAAGCTATGAAACAGCTTGAGCACGATCTTATGCTTTTTATTTCAAAGAAGGGCGAGGAACTGGGCAAAAAGGGAAGCAACCCTCCCCGCGGAATCCTTATGAAGGGTCCTCCGGGAGTTGGCAAAACTCTTTTTGCAAAGTCAGCGGCGTCAAAGCTTTCTTGCCCGCTTGTCATTACACAGGGGTCGGCGTATATCGCAACATTCATGGGCATTGATATTTTGGTTATGATGTATACCCGAATGAAGGTGAACGCTCTTGCGAAAGAATGGGGAAGGGCAATTCTTTTTATTGATGAAGCAGACCAGCTTTTGATGCGGCGGGGCGGTATGACGTCAGGCGCTCCGGGGGCGATGAGCGTGGCGAAAGAATTTTGGTCCCTGTTTGAATATGACGCTCACGGCAGTATTTCTCCATGCGGACTTGTATTCACTAACGGCTATACAAGAGAGATTATGGATGCTCGTGCCAGTCTCGGTCAGACCGTCCATCCGCAGATGTTTCCGGGAATGTTCGGTGGCGGCGGGGGCTCAATGGCCATCTATCCTTTCCTGACTTGGCTTGATGGCGTGGAAAGCCCTCCTTGGCAGAAGGCTTTTGTACGAAACAAGATAAATATGTTGCTTGACGTGCTTTTGGTAGTGCCGCTTTCATGGCGTCTGCCGCCGATAAAATCCGTAGTGCCGAAAGTGCTTTTTCTTGCAGCAACTAACCGGCCGCAGGTTATTGATCCTGCCATGCAGCGTCCCGGACGCTTTGGGCGTCATGTGGAGTTTCCTTTGCCCGATGAGCAGGGCCGCGAGGAAATTATTAAAGGCTATCTTGAAAAGATTGCTCATCACCCGATTCTCGCAACCAACGATAAGGTTCAAGAGTTGGCGCGGGCGACTGTGGGCCTTTCTCCGGCGGATATTGAGCAGATTTTGCGCGATGCGGTGTCGATCCAGTACACAAGGGTTATGCGCGTGAAATGGCTTCAAGATCGCAAAGAGCGTGGCGAAGAGCTTGAAGAGATGGAACAAGAAGAGTTGAAACGTGCCGACGAGTGGGCTGTAAAAGACGAGAAATGGGATGAAATTTGGGCTACGTGGGATTCGATGGTGGATTCGCTTGCCACAAAACGTTTTGGCGCGGCACAGTCGCTTCCTACAACCGTCGAGAAGAAAAAGAATATTGTGCGTTTGACGAAGAATACCGCGTTTCATGAGCTCGGCGGGCACTTCCTTACTTTGAAGGCGTTTTGCAGTACGTTTCAGAAGCCGACATTTATGTCTGCCGTCCCCCGCGGAGAAACTCTTGGTCTTGTGGCGCACGTTCCGGTTGAGGACCGGGAGGACTTTGTGCAATGGATGATTGAGGGGCTGATGCGCGTGTCGGTGGGGTCGCTTGCCGCGGAGCGAATTTTTCTCGAAGACGGTGATAACGGTCCGGGTGTTTCCAGAGATCTTGAGAACGCAACAAGTATGGCATTGCGGATGACCGCGAAATGGGGGATGTCTCCTCGTAAGTGCAGAAACAAAAAAGAAGAAGCACGGTATGAAGAAATTGGAGAGATTGTCCTGTCGCTTCCGGAGATGGACGTGATGGAGCATGGCGCTCCAAGTCCGCTTTCGGGGTTAATGGGATTCAAAAACAAGAAGCGTAACTTTGCAATTGTTGTCGGGCAGGCTTTTGTGGATGCATGGCGCATTATTAAAAAAAACAAAAATCTCGTTCCTCCCATGGTCGAAAAACTTGTCGCGGATGGAGAGCTGACAGGAAATGATCTAGAAAACCTATGGAAAGAACTAGACGAAAAGCTTCAGCCCCTGACATTGGAAGATGATCGTGATGACAACTGGCCAGATATGACTTCTCCTAACCGATTTTACAAGGAGAAGGAGAGGGAGAATGTGACGCCATGAGAAAAAAAGGAATAAAAGTAGTTCGGTTCGCGATAGTTCTCGCCGCGGTTTTAACGGCAGGATTTCTGTTATTCCGTTTTGCGGGGGTGCCCGCTTCGTGGGCTCCCTCTGTTCAAAGTGAGGGGGATACTCCATTTGAAAAAGCTTCTTCAGTAGTGAAGTACCTGAACGCGCAAAAAAGTAACGACTTTGCAAGGGTGTTTTTAAGCGAGCATGATTTTAAAGAAGGATCTTGGCTTTATACTGTTATGGTGAACGAGTCCGACCTTTTAGCGCAGGGGAAAGTAAGTCCTGTTGACTTAAAGAGCCAGCAAAGCGCGCAGCTGAAACAACGGGCGCTTTTCGAGATTATCGGCAGGATATTTGCGGAAACCGCAAAGTTTGACGAAAGCGCAAAAGTAATTACAGTAAAAGTGATTTCTCCGATTGCGTTGGATACTGTTGGTCTGAAGCAGGGGTTCGTGTACAAAGCAGAAAAGGATGCTGTTTCTAGAATAAGAAAAAATGCCGAAGCATGGAAAGAAGTTCTCCGCGATTCCGAGCCGCTGCTTGCCTTTTATCCTTCCATGAATCGTATGAAGACAACGGAGATTGACGGCAAGACGCCCTCTGAAAAAGTTACCTCGCTTGTCGCGTTTCTCAATGATCGTACGGCAAACGATTTTGAACGGGTATTTTTCGACGAGTACGACGGGGAAAAAGGCATCTGGAAATATACGGTGTTGGTCACCGATCCCAGTATTTTTAAAGCTGACGCAGACATTCAGAAGCAGATTGTGAAACAGTTTAGGGTTGAGACGCACTGGGACAACATCAAAAATCTTTTCGTTCGAACTAGCGAATGGGACGATACGGCGAAAGGCATCTCGGTGCGAATTATATCCCCAAATCCAATTGATCGAGCGAGTTTTGTGCACGGATTTATTTACGGAGTGAATGAAATCGGCGTGCAAAATGTGCGTAAGTACCCTGATAACTGGGCTTTTTACGAGGGAACGCAGGATGACAAGACCGAAAAGCTCCTTCTAGTTCCCCAAAGCTTTATTAGAGAGCTTGTTGAACATGGTAGCCAGCAGCAAGAAAACGACCAGA
>JACOUK010000090.1 GCA_016177905.1 Candidatus Spechtiibacteriota bacterium
GACGCGCTGCCTCATGTGTATCACAAAGCAGATATTTTTGTTATGCCTTCACTTAGCGAAGGGTTTGGCACTGTCGCGCTCGAAGCAATGGCGGCGGGACTTGCAGTAGTTGCAACAAGGGTTGGCGGACTGGCGGATATCATAGAGGATGAAAAGACTGGGATTTTTGCAGAACCGAGAAATTCAGGCGATCTTTTTCGCGCGGTACTCCGGCTTTTTAAAGATAAAAGTTTGAGAGTGTTGCTTGCCGAACGCGCTCAAAAAAAAGTTTTAGACTTCGACTGGAAGGAAAGCGCAAAAAAAGTCTCGGATCTGTATCGGGCGGCCGTTAGTTCAAAAATACATGCTTTACGATAAGCCAGATTGCTTCCACGCCGCTTGACCATCGCAATTTTTTACCTTCTTGAAATGTGCGTGGGCGATAGCTTATAGGGACTTCTCTAATCAGGTGACCAATCTTCAATGTCTTAATGGTAAGTTCTTCCTCAATGCCGAATCTAGAACTTGAAAGGCGAAGGGATTTTACAATCGGCGCCCGAAATACCTTGTAGCCGCAATAGACATCCGTTAATTTTGATCCATAGAAGAGATTTGTGAGGAAGCCTATGATTTTTACTCCGAGGGCGTGACTTGGATACAAAGAAATGGTATCCTTATGATATCGTGTTCCATAGACAATTTCTGCCTGATCGTACAGGAATGGCCGTAAAAGGGCCGGGTAATCCGCGGGATCGAGCTCGAGGTCCGCGTCTTGAATTAAAATAAGATCACCGGTTGCCGCCGCAAAACCAGTTTTTAATGCCGCTCCCTTGCCAAGATTTTTTTGATGGTGGAGGACGAGGTGTTTTCGCTGGAGGTTTCGCAAGATATCAACGGTGCCGTCGCAGGATGCGTCATTCACCAAAATAATTTCCTTTGGAAGGCCAAGGGTGTCGGAACTTTCCACTTTTTCAAGTATTTTTTCAAGCGTTTTTTCTTCGTTATAGATTGGAAGAATGATCGATATTTTATGAATATTCAAATTTTTCATATTTTTCTTACTTCGATATTGCTCGCAGTCGCCCAAATGCTTCTCAAGCGTGGGGTTTTGGGCATGGAGCTGGGTCCTCTTTCTTTGTCAGCGGTGATTTCGCTTCTCATGCGGATATTCCAGAATCTCTGGCTGCTTTCGGGCGTGTTTCTATTCGGCATAAGTTTTATTTTTTATCTCTTTGTGCTTTTGAAATTTCATTTAAATATCGTATATCCTATTATGATAGGCAATGGGGTTATTTTGATTTCCATTGCCTCTTGGATTTTGTTTGGCGAGCGCCTTACGCTGATTCAGATTATAGGAATTATCTTGATACTTTTTGGAATTTTTCTTGTAATGCCGAAAAGCTGATGAATATACTCTTTGTAACACCTATATTTCCGCCAGAGATTGGAGGGCCGGCGCAGTATGCTCAAAAATTGCAAGAAGTCTTGCAAGAGCTGTCCGATCGCGTCGAAATTATATTTGGAAAGCGGGCATTTTCCTTTGGAAAGATATGGACAGCATCAGCAAAGAGTGATATTGTCTATGTGTTCAGTTCCTCTCCTCGGATTCTTATTCCCGCTTTTTTTGCAGCAAAATTACGAAGGAAAAAGGTTGTTCTTCGGCTTGGCGGCGACTATCTTTGGGAAAGGGCGGCGGAGCAGAGGGGAGTTACTCTTTCGCTTCGATTGTACTACGAAGAACGGAGAAAGTCACGTAAGGAGAAGCTGATTTCAGCGTTTCTAAAGTGGATTTTTAAAAGATTGGATGTGATGATTTTTACGACAGAGTTCCAAAAAAAATTGTATCAGCGACAGTATGGATTGCAAAGCGCCAATGTTGCGGTGATCGAGAACGCGTATCCGTTTTTTGGGGAAAGAGAGGAGCGGCTCTTCCCCGATTTTCCCCTTACGATTCTTTTCGCGGGGCGATTGTTGAAGCTCAAAAATATAGAAACACTTATTCGAGGGTTTTCGCGTCTTGTCCAAGAATCACCCGGAAAAGAAGTACGGCTTAAAATAGTCGGAGACGGGCCGGAAGAAAAAAAGTTACGGAAGCTCGCGCGTAGTCTTGGCTTGGAAAAGAAAGTTATATTCGAAAAAGCGTTGCCCCAGGAGGGTCTTTGGAGAGAGCTTCAGAGCGCGTGGCTTCTCGTAGTGCCGTCGTTTTTTGAAATTTCTCCCAACATTGTTCTTGAAGCATGCGCGGCTGGGAGCCCGATCTTGGTAACGCGCGAGGTCGGCTTACCATCGTCTATTACAAAAAATCTCATCATGTTTAATCCACTTGACGAAGCAATGCTTGTTGAGTCTATGCGTTCTTTTCTTGACGAAGAGAGATGGAAGGCGTATCAAAAACAGATTCTCGCTATTGATGTAACAAGAACTATGTCAATAGTTGCGAGAGAGCATCAGACACTATTCCATGGTCTGTTGTCAGGTTAATCTACGGGTAATTTTTGTTCATCAAAGGGGAGTCTATCTCTTTTGATAGGGGGGGGTTGTAAGGTCACCCCCTTGCGAGAACAAAAATTACCCATAGATTAACCTTTACTGATGAAAGCATGAAGAAAAATGTTTTATTCATTGGAGTGACGGAATATCATCTGGAGAATTCTTCCCATCTTCAAAGAAAGTTTACGCCGCTATCGAGAGAGATGGGAGTTTTTGTGATCGCAAGAGCGAAAAGCCCCGAGGGGGCCTCGCCCCTTTTCGGGGGCAGGCGTTTCCATGAAGAGCGATTTGGGGCGCATTTTTATCTTATTTCCAGCAGAATGTTATTTGCGCCATTGGCATTTGGAGCGGGAGTTTTTTTGTGTCTCAAAAGAGACATTCATACAATCGTAGCGCAGGGGCCATTGGTCGAAGGAATGATTGGTTTTTTCCTCGCGCTTTTGTTTCGGAAAGAATTTATCGTAGAGATTCACGGAGACTGGCGCGAGGGGCCATTTGTAAATAAAAAGCGTTTGTTTCCGGCAGTTTCAAAAAAACTTGTGCCGCTGTTCGCGAACATTTGTTTTAGGAAAGCGGACAAGATCCGCGGCGTCGGCGAGTATTTTTTGCGGGACCTTCGGAAAAAGTACACGCGCAAGAAATATTTTGTTTTTCCGACATATTCAGATCTTTCCCTGTATTGCACAGAGAAACATACAAATTTTAGAAAATATATTTGTACGGCGGCGGTGCTTTCCCCGATCAAAGACATAGGGACATTGCTTTTGGGGTTTTCAAGAATTCGCGGCGCGTTTCCCGACTACAAGCTTGTAATCGCAGGAGGGGGACCGGCTATGGAAAGTCTTCGAGCGCAGGCGGGGGGTTTGAAAATAGAAAAAAGCGTGATTTTTACCGGCAGATTGTCTTCGCAAGAATTAAAGGATGTGATGAGAGATTGTTGGGTTTTTGTTTTGCCATCGTTGAGTGAAGGAGTTCCGAGAGTCCTTCTCGAAGCGATGATGTTGAGAAAACCTGTGATCGCGACGAATGTCGGGGGGATTCCCGAGATTGTGAAGGATGGCGTAAACGGATTTTTATTTGAACCAAAAGATGTGGAGGTGTTGGCAATGAAATTAAAGGAGCTTTTGGGCATCCCTGAATGCGCGAAAAAAATGGGGGAGGCTGGACGCGCCTTCGCGGAAGCAAACTTTTCAAATGAAAAGTATATTGAAAATTACATCAGCATGATCTATCAATGAAACTTCTCATCGTAACCCAGAAAGTTGATCGCAACGACGACAATCTTGGGTTCTTTCATACTTGGATCGAAAAATTTTCGAGCAGTGTAGAAAAACTGTATGTGGTATGTCTGGCCAAAGGAGAATACGAGCTTCCTTCCAACGTAGAAGTTTATTCTATGGGCAAGGAGAGAGGCGCGTCAAAAATTGTCGAGTTGCTGAAGCTGGAGTTTTATTTATGGAAGCATCTTTCAGATGTCGATGGAGTCTTTATCCATATGGCTCCGATGTACGCGATCGCGAGTTTTCCTCTCGTGAGATTGCGCAAGAAACGGATGATTCTATGGTATACCCATCGTTCGCAAAATTGGAAGGTGTCCCTTGCAGAGAAGATGGTGCAGAGAGTTCTTACTGCTTCAAGAGAGAGTTTTCGCACGAAAAGCAAGAAAGTAAAAATTTTAGGCCATGGGGTTGATACGGAAATGTTTCAGGCGCGCGCGAGATTTTCGGACGATGTTTTTCGGATTCTCTACGCCGGAAGGATTTCGGCCATTAAGGACCTCGAAACGCTCGTTGCCGCGATCGATATTTTATCGCGCACACTTTGCGATACGGCATTCAAAGTTTCGATTCTCGGCCGCCCCTTGACGCCTGCTGACGTTTTATATTTCAAGAAGATGAAAGAGATGATCGTAAGACTTGGGGTTGAGCAGTATATTTCATTTCTTGGGAGCGTGCCTCACGCGAGCATCGCGCCGTATTACCAAAAGCACGATATACTCATCAATTTATGCCCGACCGGCGGCATGGATAAGGTGGTGCTCGAAGCCATGTCATGCGGAATGCTTGTTACTGTGTCAAACGAAACATTTCGCGATCTCATGAGTATTGATGCACATACCTGTTTTGAAGCTGGGAATCCACGGGATCTTGCGAGAAAGATTGTATATTTCGCAGGGCTTTCGAGAGAAAAACGGCAGGAATTGGGCGTTCGGTTGAGGGATGTGGTAGTAAAAAAACATAATCTTGATACGCTTGTCAGAAATATTATTTCTGAATATAACACTTCGCATATCTCATGAAATCACTTGCAAGAACTTTCATGTTTGGAGTCCTGAATTTGCTTTTCAACTCGGAAGTGTTTTCGAGGGGCTGCGCGATTTTGATGTATCACTCGGTGGGGGAGAATCGGGTTTTTTTTACCGTAAGACCTCGAGAGTTTGAGCGGCAGATGGAGTATCTTCACAAACACGACTACTCGGTGATTTCCTTGTCAGGTCTTATTGAAAGATTGCAGCAGGGAGGCAGGAATCTAAAGAAATGCGTCGTCTTGACATTTGAT
The DNA here is from genome assembly GCA_016177905.1 of Candidatus Spechtiibacteriota bacterium. Taxonomy (GTDB): domain Bacteria; phylum Patescibacteriota; class Minisyncoccia; order Spechtbacterales; family HO2-43-30; genus JACOUK01. The sequence continues at coordinate 5,029 of JACOUK010000090.1, forward strand.
GACGGCTATCGCGATAATTATGCGAACGCCTATCCGGTGCTTAAAAAATACGGTTTTCCAGCGACGATTTTTGTCGCGACCGGTTTTATCGGGCAATCAATGGATAATGCGTATCACGAACCGCTCCCCATGCTTTCCTGGGGAGAGTTGAAAGAGATGGCAGGCTCTGGCATCATTGATATCGAACCACACACGATTCATCACAAAAAACTCACGGAGCTTTCATCTTACGAGGCAACGGCGGAAATTCAAGAATCAAAAAAAGAAATCGAGGAGAAGCTTGGAAAGAAATGCGCGAGTTTTGCCTATCCGCACGGAAGTTCGAGTGCTAGTGTCGAAGACCTTGCGCGGGGCGCCGGATTTTTGGCCGCGGTTACAACAAAAGAGGGAATAATCGGGCAAAAAAATTGGAACCCCTTTGCTCTGAAAAGGAACTCTGTTGATTCTACAGTGAATCTTGTCGTATTTCAGGCAAAATTGGGTTTTTCCAACGTTCTCTATCATATTTTGAAAAAATATGTTTCACCCTCTTAATTTACTCAAGGAATTACGCAGAGACAAAAGCATCGCCCGGATTCTCCTGAATTGGCATATCGAGAAGTATTGCGGCAACATGAAAGGGGTTGCCCTTGATGTTGCTTCGGGCGATCCGAGTTATTACACGTATCTTCCCAAAGAAACTTTCAAAATCGTACGCGCGGATTATGCAAAAAGTCTGAATCCGGATATAGTGCTTGATATGGATACGCTGTTTCCATTTGAAGATGGCGCGTTCGATAATGTGTTATTTTTGAACGCTTTGTATATCGCCAAATCGCCAGAGCGAACAGTGAAAGAGTGCGGGAGGGTTTTGAAGCATGGGGGCGTCCTGTATCTTAGTTCGCCGTTTATTTTTAATGAATCGCGCGAGCCGCACGATTATTATCGTTTCACGTCGGAAAAACTCGAGGAGATGCTGCGCGGAGCAGGGTTTTACGAGGTGAGTCTTGTCCCGATGGGCGAACGATTTACCGCGGCGTCGTTTTTGGTGGGAAAGTTTTTGTTCTTCTGGCCCTTGCGGTTTTTGCTCTACAGCGCCGCCATGTTTTTTGACTCGCTTGTGCCGAAGAAAATAAAAACTCTGCATCCTTGTCCGGTTGGATATTTTTGCATCGCAAGGAAATAACCGACCCCGCAGCAAAGCTGCGGGGCATTCCGGAAAAATCCGGAATGCCGCCCTGAAATCGGGCTAACGTCGGGGTTATCTCCTCCGCTCGCTTCGCTCGCTACGGGCTGGCATTCATCCCCGCCGCAGAGCGGCGGGGCCAGAGATAATAATTTTTCAATCATGGTGAAAACGCGTTTTGATTTTCTCAAACTGCATATGAAAGGCCCCAGAATCTTAGATGTGGGAAATCTCGGGGACGATGAATACGATGAGGGGAAAACTCATAGGATGATACAATCCGCTTTTTCAAATTTCACCATTATTGGTTTGGACATGAACGAAGAAAAGGCGAAAAAACTTTCTTTCCCAAATCAAGTCGTTGGAAGCGCAGAGGCAATGCCGTTTCCTTCTGACTTTTTCGATACCATCTATATGGGAGAGATTTTGGAGCATACGTTCGAGCCGCAGAAAATGATCAAAGAGGCTCGCCGGACGCTTAAGAATGGAGGAATTTTGATTCTCGATACGCCAAATCCCTACGCGTTAAGCAGAATTTTTCGGTTTTTGGTGAAAAAGATGGATACGCTTGGTCATTCCGATCATAAAGTTTTCTACACGCCCTGCAGTCTCAAAAACATTTTGGAGGAAAATGAATTTCACATCGAGGCGATGGTGACGGACTCAACTTTTGGAGTGAAAGGCCGGACATTCTTTCTTCCGCGAATTCCATTTTGTGAGATGCTCGGGGGGCATATTTGCGTCAAAGCTATAAAGTTGTGAAGATACTATACATAAGTTCTCAATCGATTGAGAGAGTGAAAGCCGCCGGCGTTATCCAGCTTCTTTACACTGCTCGTGAATTTGAGAGAAAGTTGGGGAAAAAGTTCTTTTTGGTTGTGCGAAAAATAACAGACAGGAGTGCGATGGAGCGGGAAGGCATCTCTCATTTTAAGGAAAGCGGTTGTCCATTTCGGGCGAGGATTTTTTTCTATCTTTTTTGGCTCCCGCTGTTTTTGGCGAGGCACGGAAGGTCTGAAGAAAAACAAGTTTTGTATTGTCTTGATTGGCATGTCGCAATCGCGGCGATTTTCTATAAACTTTTTTTTGGATACAAAATAGCAGTTGAGTACCACGATCCACCTTTTCGATCGTGGAAGGATTGGATGATTGCGCATTTTTGTGATTATCTTCTGCCAACGACAAGCGCCATGGCCGAATATCTTTCGAGCGTATCGCGGGGAGCAAGAAAAAAGATAGCGGTTTTGCCAAACGGAATTGATATGCAACGTTTCGCTCATGCGTGTTCACAAGATGAATGCCGGAATATTCTTGGCTTGCCGCATGATAAAAAGATTGTTTTGTATTCCGGGAATATTGTGGAGCGGAAGGGCATGCATGTGCTTGCCGATGCCGCCTCTTTTTTAAGTAATTCTATTCTTGTAGTTTTTATTGGCGGGACGGATGAGAACGCGATTATGGCCCTTCGGGAAAGAGCAAAGGAAAAGAAAAATGTGCTGATTATGGGGTATCGGCCTCACGAAGAGATTCCCTATTGGATGTGCGCGTCGGATGTGGTTGTCTCGCCCAATAGCCTTGACGCGAAGACTTTTCAGGATGAGGCGGCAATTTATTGGACTTCTCCGATGAAAATTTTTGAATACATGGCGTCTCGCCGCCCAATCGTTGCGTCGGATACCCCGGCGATGCGGGAGCTTTTAAATGAGAGAAATGCATTGCTGGTTCCGTCGGATAATCCAAAAGCTCTTGCGGAAGGCATAAAAAAGATTTTAAATGATACTGACTATGCCGATCGCATAGTGAAGCAAGCGTTTGATGAAGTGCAAAATTACACGTGGGAGAAACGGGCGGAGAAAATTTTAGCATTTCTTCAAAGAAATTGCTAGGTAAGCGTATGCAGACTATTTTTATTACAATTCACGACGGCGAGATCGCGAAGAATATTTTTCGGACGGATGTTTGGAAGATTCTCAAAGCAAGTCCCGATCTTCGGTTCGTTCTTTTGGCTCAATCTCTCAAAAAAGAATACTACGAGCGGCAATTTGGCGGCTCGAATGTGATTGTCGAAGAGTTTCCCGAGATTACTCTCTCGGTACTGGCGAGATCTTTTCATGCGCTGTTTCGTCACGCGCTGCCCGTAACCTCCACGCGCCTATGGCAGGAATACATGCTTTGCGAAAGTAAAAAGAATATCCTTGCGTATCTCGTTTCCCGCACGGTATATATTCTTGCGCATATCCGTTTGATGCGGAATATGTTTCGGTGGATTGGAATGTTTTTTTTGCCCGTACAATCACTTCAGCGCCTCTTCGATCAATATCACCCAAAACTCGTGTTTGCGACAAACATACTCGCGTACGAAGATATTAATCTTATCCGCGAGGCAAAAAAGCATGGTGTGCGTGCGGTAAGCATGTCAAAAAGCTGGGATACCATGAGCTCGAAGGGGCTGCTCCGCATTATTCCGGATTACTTTATTGTACAAAATAACAATGTCAAAGACGAAGCAGTGCGCTTTCATAATTTTCGGGACTCTCAAATTTTCGTCTCGGGGATGCCGCAATACGACACATATTTTAAGCGAGGAATGCTTGTGCCGCGAGAAGAATTTTTCCGATCAGTTGGCTTGGATTTCAAAAAAAAATTTATTTTTTATTGCGCGATTGGTGATTGGCTCGCGCCAGACGAGCATGAGGTGGTAGAGATTATCGATAAAGCAATAGAGGCAGGCCATTTCAAATTTCCTGCTCAAATCCTCGCGCGTCCGCATCCAAAATATCGTGGAATAGATGATAAGCTCAAAAATTGTCGTCACACGATTGTCGACCGCGCCGCTTCCTACCCCGGCGCAAGGGTTGAGGACTGGGAATTCGAAGAAAAAGATATTTCTCATCTCATCAATTCCATCGCGCACTGCGATGTGCTCGTGACAACTGCCTCGACAATGTCAATTGAAGGGTGTATTTTTAATAAGCCAGTTATCAATATCGCGTTTGACGGGTATCAGAAAAAACCCTACGAGCTTTCTGTCGCGCGTTTTTATGATCAGCATCACTATAAACCAATTACGATGAGCGGCGGGGTGAAAATTGTAAAAAGCGAGGAGGAGCTCGTACACGCGCTGAATGATTATCTTCAAGATCCTTCTCTTGAAGGGTGCCTCGGAAAAATATCAAAGAATTTTTGGGCAAGCCGCTTTTGGCTTGGACCATTGAAGTCGCGAAAGAATCGGGAGTTTTAGATCGTATTATCTTGAGCACCGAGGATCGAGAAATTGCAGAAGCGGGGAAGAGGTACGGGGCAGAGGTGCCTTTCATGCGGCCTATGGCGCTTGCGCAAGATTCAACTCCCGCCTTGCCCGTTGTGCAACATGCCATACGATGGCTTAAGGATAATGAGAAGTATGAGGTTGATTGGATTATATTTTTGGAACCTTCTTCGCCCGGACGCCAAGCATTTCACATTCAAGAGGTGATAAGATTGCTTGAACAAAACAACGAAGCCGATTCGTTTGTGGGTGTTTCCGAACTTCCGGGGCATTTCAGCCCCCTCAAAGCCCTTCAGCGTAACAATAGAGGAATGGTAAGTCGCTATGGCGATGGAGAGCTCATACGAAATCTTACTCACCGAAATCAAGACCTCCCCTCTCTCTACTTTATTAATTCCGCTATTTACGCCTTTAAGGTGTCAAATATTTTTAAGGACCCCGCGAGTCTTTGGGGAAGTAAGGTCTTTGGATATATCATGGAACCTCGCTACGCTCTCGATATTGATACGCAAGATGACTGGGTAGTAGCGGAGGCGAAGATGCGTCTCCTTTTAGCATCCTCCAGGAACAGGAAAAGTTTTTAGAGTAATCACATTACTATACGATCGTACTATAATGTGATTACACAATATCTTTACTGTTTTTTGGCTGCTCCATTCGTCGAAGAAACAGTTCGACATCGTCAAATTTGTAGACTCTATAGTTATTAATAGGGTTTCTTCGCGCTCGTAGTTTTCCAGATTTATCCCAGTTTCGCAATGTGAGGGGTGTTACACCCAAAATATAAGCAGCTTCACCAACAGTGTAGTATGTTTTTGATGCTAAGCGTCCAATATGTTTATTATATTTTAACATTTCTTTTGTAACATTTATTAAGGTTTAGTATTCTTACAGATGACATTAAACTGCTTAATACTCAATTATGTCGCGAATGTGAGAGTTTTTGCTTCTTTCAAGTTTCAGAGCCTTGGTCCAGGCATAGCTGTTATCGGAGAAGTTCATTTTTGATTATAGCAAACAGCCCGCACGCTTCAAACTGTGGATGATTTTTGTATGGCCTGTGCGGGTGAATAAATTGCCGGCGAAAAACGTGCAAAAAATATAGATACACGTGATGAAAATTTAGATCGAACGACATTTGCCGACATAGTAATTTATCCACAATTGACAAGTGTTTTGTCGAACATTTTTCCATGGTAAAATAATATTAGATTTTGAGACAAAATTTGGCTTCGTAGCTTGTCACCCTGCGGGTGATCTCTCATGCCTACGGCAGATCTCCCGTAGGGTGACCGAAGGGCGAGGAATATGGGGGAAACGGAAGAGGGATACAATCAAATAATAAATCTTCGTGAAGCAGCGAAAATTTCCGGCTATACGTCGGATCATGTCGCGCGTTTGATACGCACGAAAAAAATAAATGGGCGAAGAATCGCCCATGTTTGGGTTATTGAGCGAGGGGATCTAGAAAAATATCTTGCATCTCAAAATTTGAATCTGGAGAAGAAAAATACTGGTTCGATGACACTCAAAGACGCCTCGCTCCTTTCCGGCTATACGTCGGATCATGTCGCTCGTTTAATCCGCACCAAAAAAATTGCAGGTCAGCGCGTTGGCCGCGCGTGGCTTGTCGTACGATCCGATTTTGAAAAATACATGGCGGATCAGAATCGCGGACATACAGAGACAGCAGTATCGCAGAATGGTATTTTGCGTTCTCAAAAAATAGCGCACGCGAAAATAAATGTTCCGCAAATCTCCTTTCGCAACTTCACAAAGAAAAATTTTTTCAAAATCACTTCTATTCTCGCAGGCGCCCTCTCCCTCCTTATTGTGG
>JACOUK010000093.1 GCA_016177905.1 Candidatus Spechtiibacteriota bacterium
CGCCTGATTCCGTGCGCACCACATACGCGAACGCCCGTATAAGCTGGCGCCCGGCAACTGCCGCCCGCAAAATCTCCCGAAAATTCACCCGACGATTATAGAGACTTCTCGCCGAATGATACATATTCTGCACATCTATAAATACCGCTACTCGTTGTGCCTTATGCTTAATAGCCATGCAATTTTATTTCTTGAGTTTCAATTTTTTTATAATCGCGTTATAGCGCCTCACGCTCTCTCTCTTGAGATAGTCAAGAAGATGCTTGCGCTTGGAAACCATTCTTAAAAGCCCTCGCCTTGAAGTATGATCTTTTTCGTGAATCTTCAAGTGCTTCACAAGCCGCTTGATTTCTTCCGTAAGCAAGGCAACCTGCACTTCCGCGGAACCGGTGTCTTTCTCGTGAAGCTTGATTGGCTCTATAATTTTGGTCTTTTGTTTTTGATTCAACATTGCAATAATTCAAGAATAGCATAGTTCAGTCTTGCCAACAAGAGCCGCTGTTGAAATCGTGGTAAAATGAGCGTATCATTGACCCATACGCATGAACGCCTCCCAGCTAAGCTGGGAGTGGCCAAGCTAAGCTTGGCCTCCATAGCTCAATGGTAGAGCAGTGGCCTCTTAAGCCATTGATGACGGTTCGAATCCGTCTGGGGGCACTACATAGTGTTCATGAATTGAAGCGCGCGCTCTCCAATATCTTTAAGAGGTGAAAGCAAACTTTCGAAAACACCTGCGCGAGGCAAACTTTTAATTATCGCCGCTCCCCCGCCGCCACCTTCGGGTGGCGCGCAAGGCTCCTCTTGAATCGTAACTGACTGACTTACTGTAAGAGTGGCCGTATCCTGCGAACTTTCTCCGCAGGCATTTGAGACAGTCAGGGTTGTACTGATAGAATTAGACCCTTGCTGGACGCAAGCGCTTAGCGTAGTGCCGTTTGACCACCTATCAGCGTGAGGTATACAGCTATTGCCTTCTGAAACATCTGTGACTGTGGCTGTTTTGCAAAATGTCGGAATTGGCGGATTGGGAGCTCCGCAAGCCTTCGTGAGGGTAATGGAATTACTATAACTCGTTGTCTTTGGAGAAACTTTTGCTATTGGAAGAAAGGTTACGAGATCTGTTTTTGTTTCCGTATCTGTCCCGCCGGGGCCGGTTGCTTTCAAACTTACATCAAAACATCCGTTGCCCGGAGAGTTTTTTGCGGTAAAAGTAACGGCGCCCGGATTTTGAACGGCGACTTGCGGGCTTCCGCCTTCGAAATTCCATAACCATGTTTCTACATTCACTCGCGATTCATTAGACAAGGGCACATCCGCCGCGCAAACACCTTGAAACGACTGTCTTGTTTTCGGAGAAAACTCGGCCCAAGGCGCAATATGAATCATATCGCGCAACGTTTTGGAATTGCTCCCCCCCGGCCCGGTCACTGTAAGTTTCACATCATAGTCGTCATTGCTTCCATACTTATATACTGGGTTTGGCACACTCCCTGCAGGATCAGTTCTGCCTCCATCGCCGAATTCCCAATAATAGAAACAGGGGCCATTTGAACAGAGCGTTTTTGCAGAACTAAAATTTACGGAAGCGCCAGACGAACCTACGGCGCAGCCATCTCCTTTTATTGCGCAATCGTTGCCGCCTTGCGGGTCTGGATCGGTCAAAGCTACGCCAGCATAAGAAAAATCGGATTTCGGCGTAATCGCAAGATACTTTTCCGCCTCCTTTGTGTTGGTCTCGTTAATAGAATTGCCTGCCTGTAACGTTACTTTATGGCGCCCGTTAAGTCCATAAAGATGAAACGGATTCTGTTCCACGCTTGTGCCGTTATCTCCAAAATTCCAGTTCCAAGCGCTTACAGTCCCAAGAGACGTGTCATGAAATTGTATATTCGCTTCGCTTGCCACTCCGCTTGTGGGTTCCGCCCAGAAATTGCTCGTTGGAGGGAGACTCACATCTTGCTTCACCACATCACTTACAACTCCCGGCCCAATCGCTTGTAAGCTCACCTTGTAAGGGTCTTTACGCGTTTTGAATAGGTACGTCGGACTTTCTACGGCGCTTGTGTTCCCGTCCCCAAAATCCCAAAGCCAGCCGGTGATTTGATCAAGCGATGATGTATCAAACGATGCGTTCCCAAACTCCACCGCGACACTCGTGCGATTCTGCACATTAAAATTAGCTATGGGAGGAGTTGGGGCCGGATAGACGAAAATCTGATTCTCGATATCTGTAGTTGTGTGCATGCCTCCCGGGCCGATGGCGGTAAGCCTGACAAGATACGGCCCTGATTTTTTATACGTATGCGTTGGACTTATATCATGACTCATCTCGCCGTCTCCGAAATCCCAAATCCATTCCCTGACATCTCCGGTTGTAGTATTTTCAAAATGTATCGTAAGCGGCACGCGGCCGTCACGAGGATTTGGAGTAAAATCAGCTAAAGGAGCCCGATAAATAATACGTTCCGCAGTATCCGTTTTCCCTCCGCGGCCAGAAACAGTAAGTTTTACGGTGTGAGGGCCATCGGCGCTGTAGAGGTGCTTAGGACTTTCGAAAGTGCTTCGCGCGCCGTCGCCAAAATCCCAAGACCAGCTTGTGATATTCCCTATTGACAGGTCCGTGAAGGCAACCTCAAACGGCGCAATGCCGCCTTGAGGCGACGCCGAAAAATCAGCAACCACGCTTTTTACGATATTGCAGGAAAAACTCCACCAGCCAGTCCCAAGAATGCGGTAATGATATGTGAGATCGGGTTTTGCCGTAAATGTATCCGCAATTTGAAAAGTATCTTTTGAATTCGAAACTATTTCTCGTATAAGCGCCCCGGACTTGTCTTGCGCCGTAATCTCAACAAGAAATCCCTGCCACTGGTTTTCTTCCCATTTTTTGGAGCTGTCCGAAATTGTATTTGAAGTTGAGCTTGTGACTGTTCCGCTTGTCGGGAAAAAGCCGGTCCACCGCTCGATTCCAAAAATACCAAAAAAAGTATTCAGCACTACCCAGAGAACAAGCGCTATGGCATAGGCAATGACTGCCCAACGCATGATAGTTTTCGCGCGCGCAACTTGTGCCGCGATTCCGCGGGAAGTCACAATCAAAAAACCGGCAACTACAAACAAAAGGGCGATCAAGAGCGGCAAGAGGCGCCCGATAGTCAGCTTTATAATTTTATCAAAAAGAAAAAAGGAGTGGCAGAAATCGCACGGCGCGCTTTCATCAATGGGAGTCTTAAAATCATCCGCGTTTCTTCCGCATTGCACAACCCCCACGGCTTCAAAAATTGAAGCTGTGCGCACCCTCTCTTGACCCTTCTCATTCAAACTGCTTGTTTTATCAAATGTCGTCGGGCACGTTGTCTCATCATCATCCAGCCGATTATTTACATTATTATCCACCCCGTCTTTGCATTGAGCCGATGAAGTGATAACAGATTTTGCCTGATTAAGAGTCCCATCTTGTATCACTTCGTATGGGGGTTGTTTGCCCTTCAAGTCTTCATAGTACGCTTCAATTTGACACACTGCCCTGTCTTTGTTTGTAAATGCCGCCCGTTTCCCCGGAGGAACTCTGCCGGTAGAAATATCAGGGCTGTAGGCAGTGCAATTCTTGCATTGCCCTTCGAGCGCCTCGGGATAAAAACAGCCGCCGCGAGTCTTTTCGTCCACAAGCGCGAAATCTTTATCATCCGGCTCCGATAGAACATTCTCCTTAAATATATTTTTCCAACTCTCCAAAACATACGTGTCAAGATCAAGATCATTGATCGTATCTGAAAGTTCGGCAAGCGTTGGCCGAACCGTCAATTTTTGAAGATCCAAAGTGAAAGGATTATCGTACCAATCCCTTCCATTTTGAGAAGGAAAATCGCCGGGAGACTTGAGGCCGGTGCGCCCGTCCACAACCCCAGCCCCGTCAACGTCAAGATCATTATTAGTGGCGGCGAAAGTTGATATCCAAAAGGCATTCGGCTTATCAAACGCCCAAACGCCGCGATCCGCCCAGTTATATCCGGCGAATGTCCAATTCTGTTTGTATGGCGCGGCTGGATCCCACCCTTTGGGATTTATTTCTGCCAGTCCGAAATCATAAGGGTTATCATAGAGATCGCAACTCTTGGAGCCGCCGGAATCGCATACCCGCACGCCGCATTTTTGATTCGGGCTATAGACACGATCCGAGTCATAGTCGCACGGATCGCGGAGCGTTCTTATATTAATACTTGAGATGCCCGACCAGTTCCACTTCTCATCTCTCGCTCGTATCCCGATATAATGGTTCGTGTAAGGACTCAAAATATTTGAAAAGTCCCCGAGAATAAACTTTGTAATATCTTTTTCCTGCTCGCGCAGAGGCCCAATGGCCATCGACTCCTGACTCCCTGCCTTTTTCGGAGGGAAAGGCTCATTGTACAGAACGCTCGTCAGAGAATCCCAATTGAAAAGGGTTACAGGATCCGTGGAATACCTTATATCATATTGCGACGCGGGGCCGCCGGAAGTCCCATCATCCCCTGCCGCAGTCCAGTTAAGAATTGTCGAGAAGTAGGTGGTATCTCTGCCCCGAAATGAAAAACCTCCGGCCTTGCTTGGCGGCGTTGAATCAATAACCCATTCGAGAGTGTTGAAACCAATGTTTCCCGCAATATCAATAGCGCTTACAGACACTGTCCGAAGACCATCCGCAAGACTTCCGTATGTTTTTGAAGGAGTCGAGCAATTAGAAAAATCCGCTTCGCTATCAAGTTTGCATTGAAACTTCGCGACGTCTATTCCATGCTCGTCAGACGCGGAAAATGTAGCCGTAACATCCGTGTTTTGGGTGGGATTGCCGCGATTGGAAGTGATAGTCACCACGGGCGGCGTAATATCAATCGTAAAGAAGTGTTCAGCCTTTGAGATTCTTCCATTCGCATCAGTGACTTCCACCCGCACGCCGCAGGAGCTTGTTCCTTCAATATCGCACCAATCTTTCTCGATCAGCTTCGTGTTCGCAGTATTGGCTACACAGCCGATACTGCCGCGACTTGTCCAGCCATTTGTTGTGTCATCGAATCCTTCTTTTGTAAAAAGTGCGCACGTTGCAATGTCTCCGCCAACATCATCTTTCGTTGTATCTCTCGGAATATAATACACCTCAAATCCTGGCCGTCGGGCTTTCCGAAGCCAAGAATCAAGTGTCGCGGGACTTTCATCCTGACCAGCGGCTACTGTAACTCCCGAACCTGAAACAAATATTACTTCGGGGCTCGTGGTATCGGGATGACCAAAAGCAAAGGATTGATTGCTCAAACCAAACAGAAAAAAAACAGAAATAAAAAGGATGCGCAAGCTAAAAAAGAGTTTGGCGAATAATTGTCTTCTGGCGGATTTGAGGGCTGGTTTGGCATGGTGTCCCGCAGTAGCGGGACCAAACCAGAGGGGCCCCCGCGAAGCAGGGGTAAACTCCCGAGCTCGGAGCCCCGCGCTGGCGGGGTGAGAATGAGCCAGAAGATAATTATTCACCAAACTGTTCATAAACATTTAACCTAGTTTAATATTTCCTTGGCGCGTACCATACATCATGAAGATTCCCCAGTTTTGAAATGCCCCCCAAAACCCATACCCTTTTTTTGCCATCCTTTGAATCTCCAAAAACAACCGCGGAATGATGAGTTCTGCCCGACCACGCGCTTGTGTCTGCTCTTTTCTCCCATGAATTTCCGTCAAAAGACCACACGTCATTCTTCAGTTCCCCTCCTGCCTCCTCGCCGCCAATCATCCATATCTTATCGCGGCCATCGAGCGGATCATGAAAGACAAGAGAAGTATGGCCCATTCGTGCGGACCATGGGGCGCTTGCTTCTGTCCAATGTATGCCATCGCTTGAATGCCAAATATCGTTTCTGAAAGAAGAACCGGAAACTCCTCCCATCACCCACATTTTATCATTAAAGGCAACGGCGGAATGAAAATATCGCGGCTCCCATATATTATTCGTCTTTATTTGCTCCCAATGCACTCCATCGGACGAACTCCAGACATCGTTTTGCTGGCCAATTGCCGCGAATCCTCCCAACACCCAGAGCTTGCCATTAAATAAAACTGCCGCGTGGCCGTACCGCGCGCTCCAATGACATTCGTTTATTCTCCCGCTGCAATCAAGGTCTTCTTTCTGCCATGCCCCAGAAGGCTGCCAGGACCAAATATCATTTACTGATCCATTTTGAGTCAACCCTCCGAATATCCAAATCTTATTCCCAAAAATAATGGACGCGTGGTAGGCTCTAGCCGGCCATCCGGGATGAAAGCTTTTCTGCTCCCATTGTACACCATTAAACGCCCATGTATCTTCTGTATATTCTCCGCTCGCAAGTCCTCCGGTCACCCAAATCTTCTCCTTCTTGTCTGCTGAATCTTTCCACACGACCGAGCTCTGCCCCAATCTCTCTCGCCAACGAAAATCAAGTCTTCTTGTCCAACTCCTCTCATTGAAAGTCCAAATATCATTATCAATAAGACTTCCGCCAATAAGCCACACTTTCTTTTCTCCGTCAAACGCATCTCTATACACAGTTGCCGTATGGCTCATTCTTGCGGTCGGAAGACCCGCTTCTTCTTGCTTCCAGATAATCCCGCTAAACGACCATGCGTCGCGCTGAAGTTCTCCGCTGGCAAGCCCTCCCATAATCAAAATTTTACCATTAAATTCAAGAACGCTATGCCCTATTCTGCCCGACCAAGGAGCATCCTCGATCCGTTCCCATTCTCTCCCAGAAACTCCGTTCCAAACCCAAACATCATGGAGAAACACTGGCTGTTCTCCTCCCATGACCCAAATTTTCTCCTTCCCTTCATCTTTTGGATCCTTCAATACGACCGCTGTATGGAAAGCCCTTCCCTTCCAGCCCGCTCCTTCCTTGATCTCCCATGTCTCGGTCTCGCCATCAAACGCCCATACATCGTTCTTAAAAGTGCCATCTTCGAGCTCTCCTCCCAAAATCCAAATTTTCTCCTTTTGGTCTGCCGGGTCTTTGAAAACAACTGAAACATGGCCGATCCTTGCCTTCCAAGGCGCCGGCGCATTTTTTTGCGGCTCCCAAAACCACGTGTCGCTTCCCGGCGGAGCATTTTCGTCTGGCACAAGTTTCAAAACCTCGTTCGTGAAAGTCCCGTTCTCTAATTTTCCTCCCATAACCCACAGCTTCCCATCAAGCGCTGCCGCTGTGTGGTATGCTCTCGCAGTTGGAAGATCCGGCATCTTTTTCCAGCGAAAGCTGTCATACGCCCACACATCCTTTTTGTATTCCCCATTTTTCCCAAGCCCCCCTGCCACCCACAATCTGCCATTAAATTCGGTGGTCGTATGAGCAACTCTCGCGGTAAGATCGATAAATCTTTGCTCTTCCCACGCATTGCTCCAATTTTGGGGCGGAAAAATTTCATCTGCGATTATTGTTGTTTTGTCCTTGATTTCGCTCGGTGTTTTACAGATAAGTTCATAGGTAAAATCAGTAGAAACAGAATCCGCGTCTTTCGGAGTAACTATCTCATAACACGCCGGGGAGCAGATGCCGCGCGTTTCGCCTCCAAGCAAAACCTTCTTCTCGACTCCTCCAACCTTACAGCTTTGCCCATTTGAAACATTCCATGCAAGAATCGCATCGTCGCCTTCCGTAATCCGCTCTGGGCTTGAAAAAAACGACACAGACGGAACAGGAATCTCTTTTATCAAGCCCTCGGGTTCACAGCGAGATGTTGCGGTCTCAAGAGCTGGTTTTGTAACGCGCGCTTCCACCACGTTGCTTTTTGCTGTTCCCCCGGGACCGCTGCACTCAAGTCCATATGTAACTTTGTACTCTTTTTCAACTCTCGGACAAAATCTGATCTCGGCCGAGCTTGAAGGAACCCATGTTCCGCTCCAATCTCCAAAAGCTTTGCATGTTTCCGCATTCGAAGAAGACCATGAAAGCAAAAGCGTTTTATCCTCCTCCAAAGACATCTTGTCCGCCGAAAGTGTCACGCTTGGAACTGGGATCGGTAAAGGCGCGGGCGTTGGAGTAGAAACCGGCTTTGTTATTCCGCAAGAAAATTGCCACCAGTTGCCCCCATGCTCTCCTCCAGAAATTCCTGTCCATTGTTTTAATCCAAAGTTTGTAAACAGCGAATTAAGAATCAGCCATGAAATAAGCGCGAGCGCGTACCCGATGACTGCCCAACGAATAACTGCCGTAGCTTTCGCTCTCTGCCCCGCGTCTCCACGCGAGGTCGCAAAAAGAAAACCTGCGATCGCAAAAAGAAGGAGCGCGGCCGCGGGAATAAGTCTTCCCATGATAAAATCGTGAGTCCTGTTGAAAAGATAAAAAATATGACAAAAATTGCACTGTTCCTCCTCGTTCACAAGCGTTGTATCGGGGTCGTCGCACGACCTGCCGCAGGGAAGAAAGCCTCCCTTTTCTTCTGCGGCGCATTGACGAGGCGCAACAGGCGCCTGTGCGCGCGCAGAATGTACCGAGAAAAATCCGCCCAGCAAACTCCCGAACACAAAAAATATCGCTATAAAAATCACTCCCCGAAGAATTCTATTTTTTTGAAACAGGAATGTATTTTTTAGCTTCATACTTAGTTAAGACACGCACATTTGGACACGCGGGCAAGGCGCTCACGCAGGCTTTAGTTTCTATATTCCGCACGCAAACTGCCACCAGCCGCCGATAGTATAGGAAATATCCCCCGAGACAACTGGGATTTGTTCATCAAGAGTCACCGAGTTTCCAGTGTTGCTTATTATTTTTCTCACTTCTCTGTCTTTCCAGTTGGAGTTACGAAGTGTGACAAGCGTATCTTGCCACTCGTTTGCCTGCCATTCCCGACTGCCAATCCTATCTTCGTCCTTTAGCTCTTTCGCTGATATCACAGTTTCGAAAGTTCCGCGCGATCCCACAAGTCCGGTCCACTTTTTCACTCCAAACGCCGTAAAAAAAGTATTCGCGAGAATAAAGGAGATAAGTACAATCGCAAGTCCAGAAAGCGTCCAGATTGCCATTTCCCTCCCCAATTTTAGTTGATTCGGATTGCCGCGCGAAATAGCGATAAGCGCTCCGCTCAAAACTACAAAAAACATTGCGATCGCCGGTAAAAATTTCAAAAAGAGAAACGTGATGATATTGTCCCCGAGATAAAAGAAGTGACAAAAAGTACATTGCTGTGTTTCATTTATGGGCGTTGTTGGATCGTCCGAGTTTCTTCCGCATGGGATAAGCCCTCCTTCGCGGGGGCAAGAAAGGTCGGTCTCGGGATTGCACGCGGGAGTTTGGGCATTGGCAAAATAAATCTGCCCAAAAATTCCGAGCGTTAAAACACAAAGAAAAATAATGGCGGTGTGTTTTACTTTTATAAATCCAAACATCTGCAATTTAATCTGTTTCGAAACAATACAGCGGACGAATCGAGTCGCAATGGGTGTTTGTTCCAGCTTTTGTCCAAAAACTGTTTTTTTTCATAAAATCGCCAAGTCCCGGACCTTTTTCTTCGCTCGACGCGCTCGTACTCCATTGAGAACAGTCGGAATCTCCTGAATTAGTCAAAGTCCCATCCGTTTTCGTGGCAGTCCAGACCAAAGAGCTAAAGACCCCAGCGCCCTCCTCGTACAGACTAGCCTCCTTCGTAAATTCGTTGATATTTATTTGCTCTTCCAGGCTCCCTCCTGTCAATTCTGCCCAAGAATCCGCGATCTTCTTCCTATCAAGGCGATAAAATGGGCTATTTTCGTTATGCGGTTTTATGCGAAAAACTGCATCTTTGGTCTTGTCGGAAAGCCACGCCCTGAATGTGCCGGGCACTCCAGCGGCATTCGCGCGATCCTGGCATTTTTGATCTGCTCCAGTAAGTCCTCCAAGATTCGCGCTGTATGTCCGGCTCGTGATAAACACAGTTTTCACCGGAGGATTTGCCGACTCAACAAAAAGTGAAATTTCCTTGCTCCTCGTCCCCCCTTGCCCTTGACAAGAAAGAATCAGCTTATAGTCGCGCGGAAATGGCGGAGGCATAATTTCACTCGCACCTTGAAGCGCCGACTTCTCCCCTGACCAAAATTCTGCTCCAAAAGCTTCGCATTTTTCAGCATTTTGGACAGACCAGCGAAAATTCGTTGAACCAACTTCGGGAATTTTTTCTTGATCTGCGGTAAAGTTTATGACTGGCGCTGGCGCAACTTTCACCGCGACTTGCGCATCTTTCGTTATGTTTGATATTTTTGTTTCGCTCGCTCCGCAGGAAAATTGCCACCAGCCGCCTTTCTCCGAACGAAGGCCTGTCCATGTCACTGCATCAAGCGTCGCAAGCGCGGAATTTACAACAATCCACGAAGAAAGGATCGTGGCGTAGCCAATCAACACCCATAGAGCTATATCTTTTCCTAGTTTTAAGCGGCTAGCGTTTCCCTGTGAGGTTGTGATAAAAAATCCGCCAAGCGCCACGAGCAGGACCGCGAATATTGGGGCGAAACGGAATGTAATCCAGTTCGCGACTCTTTGAAAAAGAAAGAAAAAATGACAAGCGTTGCAAGGTTGAGATTCCACTACGAATGTTGTTGGATCGTCCGAGTTCCTTCCGCATGGGATAAGCCCTCCTTCGCGGGGGCAAGAAAGGTCGGTCTCGGGGTTGCACGCGGGAGCTTGGGCATTGGCAAAATAAATCTGCCCAAAAATTCCGAGCGCTAAAAAACAAAGAAAAATAATGGCGGTGTGTTTTACTTTTCCCATTGTACAATTCCTACATCTTGCCTATCTCGTCGATATATTCTTTATAGAGATCCACGTCGCCGCTTTTTTTGATTTGCTTGTCTTCATAGCCAATGCCGACTCTGCGATAAAACTCATCGGCAATGTTTTTAAATACGCCGGTAACAATCGCGAGAATCCAATA
>JACOUK010000015.1 GCA_016177905.1 Candidatus Spechtiibacteriota bacterium
CGGGATCGTTGTCGCGGTGATCCTTCTCTTTGTTGCGATTTCTTATCTCACCAACAAGAAAGCGGGGCCAAGCATCATAGACAATAGGAATTCAGCTAGAGAGGAAGCGGATAAAAACTTTCCATATTCCGCGAATCAAAATGCAGGCGACGTCCTGAAACTTCAACTCGGCCAGACCGGCCAATTGATTACAGGAAATGGCACGGATCTCAAAACAACCCTTTTGCCAAGCGATGAACGAAAGGATGCTCTAAGCATCACAAAAGAGGCAAAGAGCGGCGAAGGCATCACTCACCTTGCAAGACACGCGATCAAAGATTATCTTCTCGAAATTGGAAAATCCTTAAGCCCAGAACAGAAAATATACGCGGAGGATTATGTGCAAAATAAAATTGGCAATGAAGCGCTCCAGCTTGGGCAAAAACTTTCATTTTCAAGAGATCTTCTGAAGGAAGCTGTCGCAAAATCAGAACTGTTGAACCCATCGCAAATCCAAAATCTCACGCAATACTCCGCGCACGCGAGATTTTGAAGAATAGATTGAATAACATTATCTAAAAGCCCCTGTAACTGCGGGGGCTTTTAGATTGTTATCCTCCCATCGCGTTGATTTCCTCTTGTATCGCGCGCGCAAGCTCCGCCACGCTATCCCCGTAGAAAGAATATGCGGGATTATTCCAGTTGCTCCCCGCGTAATAGATCATTGCCGCCTTCCATTCGCCGTCAGGAGATTCTTCCAAGCTCGCGCCGGCATTTGCCAGCTTCGCCCCGGCGGCGGTAAACGCGTCATCCAAATCCCAAGGATCGGGAGTATGGCCCACCAGCGCCGCTACCCGATCGCGATACGCCATCCATGTGGAAGGAATAAATTGCGCAGGACCCATTGCCCCGCCATACCCATAATAAGAATGAGGGCAGGAAACAAGCGTATTCAATGGATCTCTCCCCAATTCTTTGGTAATTTGCAAAAATGGCGCAATATCCCGGCTCGGCTTCATGGTTCGTGGATATGTAACACCCGTATTCTTGCCTTTTCCTTCGCCAGTTTTTAAATCCAAGAGATAGCACTGCCCTACATTTTTTCCCCAACTCGACTCCTGTTTGAGAACCGCCAATAAAAATGCCGGGCGCACTCCCGTTCGCGCGGAAGCAATTTTTGCGATTTCATAGGCCCGCGAAAGCGGTATTGAAACTCCGGCGCTTTCCAAAAGAAATATCTGATTCCGAATTTGCTCAATATCCCGTTCTTTTTCTTTGAGTACCTGTTTTGTTTCCGCTTTTTTGCCGCGGGTCGAAAGAAGAAGCTTTTGCTGTTTAGATTTCTGAACGCCCAAACTCTCTCTTTGCGCTTCTTGTAAATCTTTGAGGCGCTCGTCAGATTCCCGATCCTCCTCCAGCGCTTGCTGCTCTTCTTCAACATTTATTTTTCCTTGCTTCAGATCCGTAAGCGCTTCTTGAAGAGACGCCTGGAGGCTTTCAAGCAACTTCTGACGCTCCACGAATTGAGAAAGATTTCCTGATTGAACGATCAATTCCACAATATCTCTATGATCCTCATTAAAAATAGCCCGCACAATCTCCACAATTACGGCCTTCTTTTGCGCGATCTTTCCTTCAAGCTGAACTATTTTCTCACTATTTGCCTGAAGATTTAGTTCGGTTGCCCTAAGCGCCAGAGTTGTTTGCGTAAGTTGGAGTTGAATTTTTTTAATCCCGCTTGTAAGTATGGACAGATCCCGAGTGATTGTTTTCTCCTCCGATTCCCTTGCTTTAATTTCCTGCTTATTTTTTTCGATTTCGGCCTGAAGCGCGGAAAGTTGAGCTTTTAATTCATCCCTGCGGCCAAGATCATCACTTTGCGCAAACACAAAAGGCGCGCCCAATAATCCGAGCGCGACAACAAGCGAAAAAACTTTTCTAGCCATAGAGAATAAGACTACCAGATGCCGAGCTTGGTGGAAATTGTCTTCTGGCGGATTTGAGAGCTGGTTTGGCATGGTCTCGCCGAAGGCGAGCAAACCAGCTCGAGCCTCGGAGCCCCGCGCTGGCGGGGCGAGAATGAGCCGGAAGACAATTTCCACCAAGCTCTGGTGCCCTACATTCTTGTTATTTCTTCGTCCCCTCGGCTTCCGCCTCTGCGGCGGCTTCTTTGGCTTTTTCAGCGCGCTTTTCTTCTCCTTCCGTTTTAATCTCTGTCGGCGCAACTTCGCTCACCGCTTCAGCAGCAACCTCTTCCGCTTCCGGGAGAGTGAGCGACGCAATAACAAAATTTTCCCCGAGAGCGAGGCGCACGCCGCGAGGAAGGACTAAATCTTTTCCGAGAATCATATCGTCGATAGTCTGAAGTTTCGAAAGATCAACTTTAATTTCATGAGGAAGATCCTTGGGAAGAGCGCTTACTTCGAGCGTATATATATTTTTTGCAAGGACTGCTTCGCCGTTCTTTACAAGCGGAGATTCATTTTCAAAAAGAAGAGGAATAGAGATTCTAATCTCCTCATCCATCGGCACTTGATAAAAATCCACATGCATGAACGCTTTGGTCAGGGGGTGCCGAATGGGGGCCCGAAGCAGAACCGCGTTCTCCTTTTCTGCTCCCTGTTCTTTCTCGGTCACGACGAGCGAGACAAGGGTGCTCTCTCCCGCTTCTCTGTATACTTTCGTAAACTCCTTATACCCGACCGCAACGGCGGTACTTTTTACTTTTTTCCCATACAAAACAGCGGGGATCAGTCCGTCCTTTCGTAATCTTTTACTTTTTTTCCCCAAAGTAGTTCGAATTGTAGCTTGAAGCGATATCATTTAAGAACTTTCTAAATATCGATGTACTTCGAGCACATCATCAAAGGTCAAGGGCGGAAAGTCCTTCATCCGGTCAATATCTTCACGCCTCATATCGGTAAGCATTCCAACGGTTGTCACAATGCCCGGCGCGTTTCTCATTACTCCCAAAACCACGGATGTGTCGCATTTTGCGCATTCCACATACAGCGTCCGCATCTCTCCTCTTTCCTCCAACAAAGACGTGGATGACGTCGTGAATTTCTTATCGCACACAGGGCAATTCCCAAGGAATCTATTGAATCTGTGGGGCCCTTTGTCGTACCTTTGCCCTCTCTTCTTTTGCCTCATGAAACTCATAATAGCAAATAAATAAGAAAATTACAAGAAGACTCCGGAGCTGTAAATACTAAGTTGTTTGAGGGATCGGGGAGTTTCTCCCCCTTTAGAAGGGGGAGTTCGAGGGGGTCGTTACGTTACATACGAATACTGACCCCTCCTAACCTCCCCTTCTAAAGGGGAGGAGTCTTCTCAATTCCTAGGTTAAGCGTAAAAAACTCCCCGACCCCTCAACAGTTACTTAGATAATGTCCACCGCGCCAAAAAGCTTTAGTTTCTCCTCGACAATTTTTTGGGCCGCCAGCGCCGCGGGGCTTAAGTATTTGTACGGCGTTGTTTCTTCACGATCCTTTCCAAGATACTCCCGCAAGGCGTTGGTATAGGCCACCCGTAGTTCAGTATTTACATGGATATTGCTCATGCCATGGGGAAGCGCCGCTTTTATATCTTCGTCGTAAATCCCCGATCCGCCGTGCAAAGTAAGAGGCACGTCCGGAATCGCGGAATGCGCGGCCTTGAGCCGCGGAATTTCCAATCTCGGATTTCCTGCGACAGACACTCCGTGGATATTGCCAAATACAATCGCGAGCCGATCAACGCCTGTTTCTTCCACAAATCTCTTCGCTTCTTCTGGCGTGGTCATGTCATCTCGCTTTACCTCAATTTTTTCCTTATGAACTTCGGAGGAACCCCGAATATATCCCAATCCCCCCTCCACCGATATATCGAGGTTTACGCTATGCGCGTATTCCACCACTTGCCTGCTTGTTGTAATATTTTCCGCCAGCGACAAAGACATTTCATCAATCTGCACAGAGTCGTACCCTGAATCAATTGCCTTTTTCGCGCTCTCAAAAGTTTTATGATGATCCGCGTTTAAAAATATA
>JACOUK010000099.1 GCA_016177905.1 Candidatus Spechtiibacteriota bacterium
AAAGCGGTATATCTTCTTTCGGAACTGAAAGTCTGCGAAGAATGAGAACAATCCCCGCCGCAACAAGGGCCAAAATTGCAATTGTTCCTATAAGGATTCCCAAAATCATGAGTTATTTTTCCTTAAACACGAACACTTTATATCCAACAAAATTCCAAACTGTCGAAAACACAATTGCCGCGAGCGCTCCCGCGTTTGCCCAAAGCTGGGGAGAAATTCCACCCTTGGCTCCGATGACGTTCACGAAAAACGAGGCAATTCCTACGTTTACCGCGAGTCCCGCGACGCTCACGAGAAGAAACTGGAGAAATTCCGCGGCGCCTCTATTCTCCTTTTTCCCGAATGTCCAAAATTTATTCCAAAAATAACTATGTACGACCGCGGCGGCAAAAGATACTCCCTTAAAAACGCTAAAATGCCAACCTTGCGAAATGCCGCTCATCACAATCAGCGCGTTCAGCACGCTAAGATCAAGAAGAGTGTTCAGCATCCCCACAAGCACAAACTTGTAAAATTGCGGAAGCACCGCGAATTTCCCCTGCAAAAGTTTCCCCTTCAGATCATTCAATACAATCATTCCCAAAGATGTGAGTAACGGAAATACAAGAAGCGCGGCCCAATAATACATCGGCGGCTTCTTCACCGCGTGGCTTATCGCCGTAACCGTCGTATATGCAATCAGTAAAAATAACGCACTCGAAAAGAAACCGATAAGCGCGCTCCCGATAAGGTCGGATTTTTTAAAATTTTCGTTGTTCGGCATGCCTACATTGTATCATGCATTTTTTGAAACAAAAAGGAGCGTTATTGTTTGTTTACAAAATGGCTCGCGCGGCTTATATTGTAGATAATGGAAATATCGCTTGCCTCCGAACAAATTACCCACTTTTTTGGCTTTCCGATTACCAATACCCTTCTTTTAAGCTGGGTTGTTATGGGTATTTTAATAACCTTGGGAGCTGTCTCGACATATCGGCTCAACGCCGTGCCAAGAGGCCTTCAAAATGCTCTCGAAGCTGTCATAGAAAAACTTTTCGCGCTTGTGAAAAGTGTCATAGGCACTGACAAAGATACCGAAAAAGTCTTCCCTTTCATCGTCACATTTTTTGTATTTATACTCGTTTCAAACTGGTTCGGACTTATTCCGGGCGTAGGAACAATTGGAGTGGAACATGGCCAAGGAGACCAGCGAATGTTCCTTCCCTTTCTTCGGGCTCCCACAAGCGACCTTAATACCACCCTTGCGTTTGCCTTCATTTCTGTTATTATAACCAATATATTTGGGATAGCGACGATTGGATTTACAAAATACGCGGGGAAATTTATTTCCTTCAAAAGCCCGATCGCTTTTTTTGTCGGGATTCTTGAAAGCGTGGCGGAAATCGCGAAAATTCTTTCGTTTTCGTTCCGGTTGTTCGGCAATGTGTTCGCCGGCGAAGTATTGCTTGTGGTCATTGCCTCGCTTATCCCCTACATAGCGCCCATACCTTTCCTGGGACTCGAAGTATTTGTAGGATTCATCCAGGCGCTCGTATTTTCGATGCTGACACTTGTGTTTATAAAAGTAGCCATAACAGCAGCGCATTAGAATTAACAAAACATATTATGGAAGTTGAAGCGATGAAAAATTTAGCGGCGGCTATCGCGATAGGGGCTGGCGCGCTTGGCCCGGGGCTTGGCATAGGAATACTCGCCGCGAAAGCAATGGAAGGGATAGCTCGAAATCCGGAAGCGGCGCCGAAAATTCAGACCGCGATGATACTCGCAATCGCGTTTGCCGAGGCAGTCGCGATTTACGCGCTTGTGGTTGCATTGATGGTTAAGTTTGTATAAACATAACACGAATGAAACGAATTCTTACCCGAATGTTCGAATATTCGAACATTTGTAGATTCGCATAGAAATTTGTAAATTCGTGTTATATGCATGTCGGAGCTTTTCCAAAATCTAGGGATCAAGTGGCAGCTTTTAGCCGCGCAAGTTTTCAATTTTTTTATCCTTTTTTTTGTTTTGAAAAAGTTTCTGTATAAGCCAATACTGAAATTCTTAAAAGAACGTCGAGAGGCAATCGAGGAGGGACTCAAAAAATCAGAACTCGCGGAAGAGAAATTCAGAGAAATGCGCGAAATTCAGGCAAGAGAGCTTACAAAAACGCGTAAAGTTGCGCAGGAAATTGTAGAGGAAGCGAAAAAGCGCGCCGAAGTTACGCAAAAAGAAATACTTGCGGATGCAAAAACGCAATCCGAGACAATATTTTTAAAAGCAGAAAGGGATATCAGCCAATTAAAAAATCAGCGGCTAGCCGAGGCGGAGAAAGAAATCGGGCGTCTTGCAATTGAGGGATTGGAATACATGCTGAAAGAAAAAATTTCTGATGAGAAAAAAGGTTCTTTGCAGGAAGACGCAATAGCGCATATAAAAGCAATAAAAAATGCTTCCTAAAGACTACGCTCAACTATTATGCGAAGTTTTAGAAAACAAACCTGACAAGCAACAAAGTCAGATTCTTGACCGTTTTAAAACACTTCTGAAACAAAACAAAGCAACATCTCTCGCGGGTGCGATAGAAAAAGAATTTGAAAAAATACAAAAACAGAAAGAGCGGGAAGAAATCACTTATATTTCAAGCGCGGTTACGTTATCAAAAAACCAAAAACGCGAATTAGAAAGCATATTTTCCGGGCCGCGGGAATTTTCGGAAAACCCATCCCTGCTTGGCGGAATCGCGGTGCGGCAAAAAGATACCATATGTAATGCGACTCTCAAGAAGAAAATTGAGTTATTAAGGGCTTCTCGTTAAAATGATGCCGCTTCATGAAAAACTCAAACGCGAACTTGAAGGACTGCCAGAAGCGGTGCAGGAAAATTTTGGGCGTGTCATAAAAATCGGCGACGGAATAGCGACAATCTCCGGACTTTCAAAAGTCCTCTCTTCCGAGATGATCGCGATATATCCGAACACCGCCGCAAAAAACCCGGAAGAAATAAGCGAAGAAAATCCCATATACGGCCTCGCATTCAATCTTGAGGAATATCAGGTCGGGGTTGTAATTCTTGGCGTGTATCAAAACATCAGAGAAGGAGATGTCGCAAAAACCACGGGACAAGTCTTCCAAGTTCCCGTTGGAGAAGAGTTGCTCGGCAATGTTCTCGATCCTCTCGGACAATCTCTGGAAGGCAAAGCAATCTCAACAAAAAACAGATATCCTGTCGAAAAAATAGCGCCGGGAGTAATTGTACGCGAATCCGTACACGAACCTCTCCACACCGGTATCACGGCGATAGACGCGATGATTCCCATCGGAAGAGGCCAGCGGGAGCTTATAATCGGAGATCGGCAAATCGGAAAAACCGCGCTTATCATTGATACGATTCTCAATCAAAAAAATGAGCCCGCGGAAAAAAGGCCGTATTGCATCTACGTCGCAATCGGCCAAAAAGAGTCGAAGGTTGCGAAAATCGTAGATCTTTTTAGGAAAGAGGGCGCGATGGATTATACAGTCGTAGTATCCGCTTCTGCTTCAGACCCAGCTCCGCTCCTTTATATCGCTCCCTACACTGGGTGCGCGATTGGCGAGTATTTTATGGATCAGGGGAAAGACGCAGTCATTTTCTATGACGATCTTACAAAACACGCGTGGGCCTACCGCCAGCTTTCTTTACTTCTTCGCCGCCCGCCGGGACGAGAAGCGTATCCGGGAGATGTGTTTTACCTCCATTCCCGCCTTCTTGAGCGCGCCGCGAAAATGAATAAAGAGCACGGCGGCGGCTCTCTTACGGCGATCCCTATAATCGAAACACAGGCGGGAGATATTTCCGGATATATTCCGACGAATGTAATCTCTATCACCGACGGTCAAATCTATCTTGAGCCGGATCTTTTCTATAAGGGAATACGCCCCGCGCTCAACGTCGGCCTATCCGTCTCACGCGTGGGTTCCAAGGCCCAGACAAAAGCGATGAAAAAAGTGGCGGGTAAACTCCGGCTCGATCTTGCCCAGTACAGAGAACTTGCGGTATTTGCCCAATTTACATCAGATCTTGACGAAACCACACAACGCAATCTCAATCGCGGGGCGCGCTTAACCGAACTTTTAAAGCAAGCGCAGTACGCGCCCATGCCTTGGTACAAACAAGTCGCCGTACTCTACGCGGGCACGCAAGGATACCTTGATCAAATTCCTGTTGAAAAAATACGGGAATGGGAGCAAGGATTTTTAAAGTACATAGATGCTATGAAGCCGGAGATATTCGATACCACGCGGGAAACAAAAGAATTGGCCGAGGAAACAGAAGATAAACTAAAGAAGATTATAGAAGAATACAATGCCCA
>JACOUK010000094.1 GCA_016177905.1 Candidatus Spechtiibacteriota bacterium
AAACGTACACCTCCGCAGGCTTGCCAGCGGGGTTCGTAACCTTCGCGGTGAATCGCGCCGCGTCCTTCTCGTCGCATCCTCGGAAACCGACCGCGAACCAAGCGTGTTGCACGATCTGGATATCGCCGTATCCCTGTGCTTCAAGCGTACGCACGGCAACATCCTGACTTGCAAAGACGCCCCTGCCGAGCCCGAAAAAGGCAATGGCAAGGATGCCAATGACGCAGAGGATGGTCACCAAACCGCTACTACCCTTTCTATCCATAGTTTTTCCCTCCCCAAACAGCTATTCTCTACGGCACTCTACCGCGGAGATTACCAGTTTCTGGTAACGCCTTAATGATAGCATACTACGTGCTAGAAGTCAAGCCCGCCAAAAAAACACAGCGATCCGCGCTGTGTTTTTGGCATGGTGCCCTCGCCCCGATTCGAACGGGGATCAACGGGTTCGAAGCCCGCTACTTTATCCATTGAGCTACGAGGGCTCTCCTCTACCTTATCATGCTCTTTGCTTGCCGGAAAGCGTGTTTGGGGCTAAAATAAAAATACATTACCTCCCCTAACCCCTCCTTCGTACGGAGGGGATTCTGCAAACAAGAATTTCTTGAAATGACCGAAATTTTTAACACACACTTACAAAGAACGAAAAGAAAGGGTTTGAGAAAAAGCATGCCGCTGGCAGAGATAATTTTGTGGCTAAAATTAAAAAGAAAACAATTGGGTGGCCACAGATTTCGTAGGCAGTACAGTATTGGACGATTTGTTATTGATTTTTACTGCCCAAAAGCGAGACTTGCAATTGAGATTGACGGCGCTTCGCATTTTGGTCGGGATGCCGAGAAATATGATGAAGAAAGGCAGGATTTTATAGAATCTCTCGGTATTAACTTTTTGCGCTTTACTAATATGGAAATATATAAAAATTTGGATGATGTTATATCTGAAATAAGCAAACAGTTGCCTTGACTTGGTAGCGTTGCTTTCGAGTCCTCCCCTTGCGAAGGGGAGGAGCGGAGGGGTAACAATATGACCATCCCAAAACAAGTAAAAACCGTACTCGACGCCCTTGAAAAGGCGGGGTTTGACGCGCACATTGTCGGAGGCTGTGTGCGCGACCTTTTACAGGCAAGAGAGCCGAAGGACTGGGATATCACCACAAACGCAAAACCAGAAGATGTGCAAAAACTGTTCCCGGACAGTTTTTATGAGAACAAATTTGGAACAGTGGGAGTAAAAACCGGCTCCAAAAATCCCGCGCTTGATGTTATAGAAATAACCACATATAGAGTCGAAGAAAAGTACACAGATAAGCGTCATCCGGATGCTGTGCGTTTTACGGCAAAACTTGAAGATGATCTTGCCCGCCGCGACTTTACGATAAACGCGCTTGCCCTGACACGGGAAGGCAAAATTACTGATATTTTTGACGGTGTTGCAGACTTAAAAAATAAACTCATTCGGACGGTGGGGGAAGCAAAAGACAGATTTAATGAAGACGCGCTTCGCATGATGAGGGCCGTGCGGTTGGCCACAGAACTTGGCTTCGAGATAGAACAAAAAACATTTGAGGCAGTAAAACAGAATGCGCATTTAATAAACCTCATTGCGAAAGAACGAGTGAGGGACGAGCTGATAAAAATTATTGACGCAAAAAACGCGTATGATGGAATACTGCTCCTCCAGCGATCAGGGCTTCTTCGGCTCACAATTCCAGAACTTGAGGCCGGAGTAGGCGTTGCCCAAAATAAACATCATATCTATACTGTCTTTGAACACAATACCCTATCTCTCAAATGGGCCGCGGAACATGACTATCCTTTCCACGTGAAAGTTGCGGCGCTTTTCCACGATATCGGCAAACCTCAAACGAAAAGAGGAGAGGGGCCGGATGCGACTTTCTATGGTCATGAAATTGTTGGGGCAAAAATCACAAAGCACGTTTTAGAAAACCTTCGGTTTCCTTCCGGTATAACGCAATTAGTCTGTTCGCTTGTCAAGAATCACCTCTTCTACTATAACATTGGAGAAGTGACGGAAAAGTCCATCCGCAGACTGGTCGCGAAAGTAGGCCCGGAGCATATGGATGATTTGGTGAAAGTCCGAATCTGCGACAGAATGGGAAGCGGCGTCCCAAAGCCAGAACCATACCGCTTAAGACATTTTCGATATATGGTGGAAAAGGTGCAGAAAGACCCCATTTCTGTAAAATTGCTCAAGGTAAATGGCGAAGATGTTATGAAAATTCTTGAAATTGCGCCGGGGCCGAAGGTGGGGCAAATCCTTGCTATTTTGTTGGATGAAGTGCTTGACGAGCCAAAACTCAATACGAAAAAATACCTCAAAGGCAAAGTGAAGGAGTTGGGAAAGATGGCCGACAGCGATCTTGCCGAGCTTACAAAAAAGGCGCGGGAAAAAGAACAAAAATTTGAAAAAGCGGTGGATGAGGAAGTGAAAGAAAAGTATTGGATAAAATAACAATCGGGGTGTAGTATAGCGGTAGTACGCGGGCTTCGGGAGTCCGTGGTCTGGGTTCAACTCCCAGCACCCCGACCAAGTTAGATTAACGAAACGCGCGCATTGAGCTTGAGTGTGAGTATTGACTACACGTAAAAAACAAACTACTATACGATAGGCCCTTTGAAATACGTTACGAAACTTTTGCTTCTGGAGGCATATTCTCGTGAATAATTCAAACAGCGCTTCAACTGGGGAACGTCTTCTCTTGGCGTTAGCTTTCGCTGTGATGATTGTCTCTTCTGCTGGCGGACTCTGGGATGGATGGCTACATGCAAAACAGGGCCATACGTTGTTGGCCATACCTCATTTGATAATTCTTGCCGGATTTTTTCTTTTTGGAATAACAGGAGCTCTCGCTCTGTTTTTACTCAAAAGAGGTTCGGGCTCCCGTCTCAAGAGAGGGCAGCGTAGA
>JACOUK010000100.1 GCA_016177905.1 Candidatus Spechtiibacteriota bacterium
ATGAATTGCCGCGGATCAGGGCGCTCCCCCTCGGGAAGATCTTTAAATTTTCCACGGAATTCATCTCTCTTTTCAAAATAATCATGCTGTTCGGATTTAAACGAAGAGATATTGAGTTTCTTAAGGCCGTTTCTCGCGAGCGTAAGGGCGGAAGTTGCTTGCCCAAACGCCTTGCCTTCTTGTCCGCTTGCAAGCGCTTGCTGTGCTTCATTCAATGCTTTTTTCGAATTGTCGAGAAGTTGTCGTGCGGCGTTGAGACTGTCCGCGTCCGTACTTCCAGCCGCGCCGATTTTCGTAGTGAGATCCGCGATCAGACCTTCAGTTTTTTTGAATGTTTCATCCAGATTCAATCCCTGCGGCTGCGCCTCTTGTTTTTGCTGTTCAAAGCGCCGGAATTCTTGATTGATGCCCGGAGCGAATTGTTCGATGCTTGATTGAGCTGTCGGGTCTGCTTCAATTCTCGAACGAAAATCTTCGCCATTTTGAATGAAATCTTGGTCCTCGGGATGATCTTCGGCGAATTGATTGAATTGCTGAAATCGTTCTTTTACATGGTCTGCCTGCTCTCGCTTTATATCGTTAAAGAAATCAAATTGAGGGCCAAA
Source organism: Candidatus Spechtiibacteriota bacterium (assembly GCA_016177905.1). GTDB lineage: Bacteria > Patescibacteriota > Minisyncoccia > Spechtbacterales > HO2-43-30 > JACOUK01. The sequence continues at coordinate 606 of JACOUK010000100.1, forward strand.
TTCTCCCTGAAACTCACCGATAACTTCTAACTGTTCGGGATCAAATCCCGCGACTCGCTGTGATTCTTGTTCGAGTTTTCCAAATTGTCTTGCCTGCTCAAAGCCTTTCTGCATTTCAGTCATCGCTTTCTTTTTCATTTCTTGCCAAAATTCTTTCTTATCTTCTGGGATAACTCCTTCCATTTCCTTCAGCACCTCCATCATGCGGACATCCGGGGCATTTTGAATTTCCTGAAAGAACGGATCAAGATCCCCTTCTGATGTTGCTTTTTCGAACTTTTCGCGCATGTTTTCCTGCATTCGATGCTTGATATCGAGAATACTCGTTATGGTTTCCGATGGGAGGTTATTTTCCAGTTCCTTTACGATGCGCGCGTCTTCTATTTTTCCATCCTCAAGGTGCGCGACAAATACTTTTTTGCGCGTTTCATCCTTAATACTGTTCAGTCGCTCACCGATGCGCGTTCGCGCCTTCTCGCGCGCTTGCTGCATTTCCGCAAACATATCTTTTTGGATATCTCCAAAGGAGTTGATATCGTCGAAAGATTCAAGCTGGCGAACTTCATTTCCTCCTAACTTTTCAATATATGTATCGAAGATCTTGCGGTGCTCATCTGTTGTTTGATTAAATTCTTCCTGAAAGAGTTTTGACGATTGCTCGATCGCGTTTTGAATAGCGCTTTTTGCCTGTTCCGGCACAGCGTCCTTTACTTCTTCAAGGATCGCGATGTTTTTGAACTGGCGGAACGGACTGCCTTGCTGTTTTTGCATCGCCTCGGTAAATTTTTGCCGCAGAACTTCCGGGTCCACGACAGATGCCATTGATTCGGACATTCGCTTCATCGCTTCAGTTTTTTGCGCTTCGATTTCCGGTGCGATATCCTCATGTTCACTCATCAGGGCGCCAAGAAGTTTGTGCTGTTTGATTTGGTTATCGGCAGTTTTTTCTACAATTTTTTCTAGTGTTGTTTTGTCAACGCCGCTTTTTAGGGCCTCAAACTGTGATTGTAATCTCGCAACTTCTTTTTGATAACTTTCTACCGCTTTTTTTATAGTTTCAGCATTCGCGCCGCGCTCGCCGAGTTTTTTCGCTTCTATGATTTTTTCATCCGCAAATTGCAATTTGAGCTCCGCTTTTTTAGCGGGATCGCGGGTTACGAACGATCTAAATCCTCTTGTCAGATTTTTAAAACCGTAGAACGGACTGCCGGGGAGAATGGCAGGATCGCCAACACCCAAGTCTTCCGGTGTAATATTTTCATCAAGCGCGACAAATTGCGCGGCTTGAGCGTCGGCCGCCGCTCCTTCCTCCGCGATTACCGGCGCCGCGGCTTCTTGGGCGTTTACAACTGAAAAACCTACGGATAAGAGCAGAGCAAATGTTGCGACGAACACGAAAGTTTTAATAGTAAGGTTTTGCGCGAGAGACATATGATTAAAATTTTAATATTAAAAATTTTCTAGCTCTATTCTAACATTTTCTATGAATTCTTGAACTGTGGATAAACCAAGATCGCCTTTTACGCGGTCCCGAACAGAGATTTTCTTCGCCTGTTCCTCCTTTTCTCCGACAATCAAAAGATAGGGGATTTTTTGAAGCTGCCCTTCGCGGATTTTTTTCCCGAGCGTTTCATTTTCATTTTTGAGTTCCGCGCGCAAGTGTTCTGCGCGGAGCATTTCTGCGGTTTTTTCTGCATAGGAGTTCACTTTTTCACTTATGGGAATTACCCAAATTTGTTCCGGCGCAAGCCAAAGCGGAAACGCGCCGGCGTAGTGCTCAATAAGCATTGCCATGAATCGCTCCACAGAGCCCATGAACGCGCGGTGCATCATGATCGGTGTTTTTTTCGATCCATCTTCGGCGGTATACGTAAGCTCAAAGCGTTTGGGAAGGTTAAAATCAAGCTGAATGGTTGAAAATTGCCACTCACGGCCCAAACTATCGCGCGCCATAAAATCCATCTTAGGCCCGTAAAACGCCGCTTCTCCCGCACTTTTCTGGTATGTTATTTTTTGTTTTTTTAGAAGTTCCTCCATCTCGTTTTGCGTTCTCTGCCATGTTGCGTCATCCCCGAGATATGCTTCTTTATTTTTTTCATCGTGTAAGGATAGACGAATCCAGTAGTCTTGAAGATGTACTTTCGCCGCGAGTTCTCGCTGAATTTTTAAGTTGATTTCAAACTCTTGGGCGATTTGATCTTCGCGAAGAAAACAATGGCCGTCGTCTTGAGTGATGGAGCGGACTCTTGTAAGACCGCCCAGTTCCCCCGCTTGTTCGTCGCGATAGACAGTCGTGGTTTCAAAGTAGCGAACCGGCAGGTCTTTGTAGCTTCGCGCTTGGGATTTATAAATTTGGGTGTGGTGCGGGCAGTTCATGGGTTTTAAGACAAATTCGCTCTCCCTGCCTTGTATATAAAAAAGATCGTTTTTGAATTTTTCAAGATGTCCGGA
>JACOUK010000101.1 GCA_016177905.1 Candidatus Spechtiibacteriota bacterium
TAAAGCGCGGATTCGGGCGATGCACGATGCAGGCGAGCATTGATATCCGCAATGGTCTGCTCACCCGCGAAGAAGGTTTTGCGCTGATACGCGAGTATGACCCGCAAAGACCGGAAGCATTGGATTATTATCTTAAAATTACCGGCCAAAGCGAGGAGGAATTCTACGAGGCGATGAAAAAAAACAGAGTCCCTGCCCTAAAGAACGTTAAACTGCCAATAATCCAAAAACGACATAAAAACGCCGAACGCATACTGCCTTTCCCCCAGCAGCTAATTAGAAAGCATAAGAAGCAATCAATAATAGCAAAAGTATGAATACGCTTTTTTTTGACTATTCTATCGGCGAAATCGTAAAAAAGACGCAAAATAAAGAGCTGAAGCCCGATGAGGTTCTAGCCGCGGCGCTTCACAATATCAAAGAGCTTGACCCAAAGTATTTCGCGTGGGTCGTCTACGGAAACGAGCACATTTTTGCAAAGATGCTAGAGCGGCAAGACGAAATTTGCGGCAGCAATCCCCGCTTGCTTGACAACATACCCGTGGGCGTCAAAGATATTTTCAATACGAGTGATTTCCCCACGCAGATGGGCAGTCCGCTATGGAAAAATTTTACTCCGGGAAACGACGCGCGAGCGGTATTTAACCTAAAACGGCGTGGCGCGGTAATTTTGGGCAAAACAATAACCGCTGAATTTGCCGTGCATGCCCTGAATGAAACGTTAAATCCATACGACCCCACTAAAACTCCCGGCACCTCATCAAGCGGCTCCGCGGTCGCCACCGCCCTTGGGATGGTCCCTATGGCCATAGGAACTCAAAGCGCCGGCTCTATTATTCGCCCGGCAAGTTTTTGTGGAGTGTACGGATGCAAGCCGTCGTTTGGATTGATTCCGCGCACCGGAGTGTTAAAAACTACGGACACCTTAGATACAATCGGATTTTTTGCAATTCACCTTAAAGACCTGCGCAGAATCTTTGATAGTTTACGGGTTTGGGGAGAAAACTACCCCATCTCAAACACCGCGATTAACGATTCCCTACGGCAACAAAAACCCGGCGGCAGGCCCTGGCAAGTAGGATTTGTTCGCACATATATATGGAAAAATGCCCCGCTCTACGCGCAAGAAGCGTTAGAAAAATTTATGCAAAAGCTTACAGCCAAAAATGATATAGAAATAAAAGAGGCCGCACTGCCGGAAGCAATGCGACAGGCGCACGCGGCGCATGAAACAATCTATAATAAAGCTCTTTCGTACTATTTTGAACGCGAGTACCGGCAAACGGATTTTGTTTCCAAAATAATGAACGAGCTCATACAAAAGGGCAGAGAGATTGGCGTTGAAGAATACAAAAGAGCGTTAGCGCTTCAATCAGAGCTTATCTTTAAGATGGATTCTTTCTTTCGCGATTTTGATGTTATTATCTCGTTAAGTACCGCGGGAGAGGCGCCCTTGCGGGAAGTAACCGAACTACCCGACGCCGCGCTTATGTGGACATTAACTCATTTGCCGGTGGTAAACGTGCCGCTATTTAAAACTGCCTCGGGAATGCCCTTTGGAATGCAGATTGCCGCACGAAAATACAACGACTATTTGCTGTTTGAATTTCTTGACTACTTACAGGCACAAGGATTAATTCCCGCAAAATGCACTCCTCCATGGGGATAAAGAGTTACGCTTCTTTTATTATTTTCTCCATCTCTTTTACAGAAATCCAATCCTTATTAGTTTTGCTGTCGTAGAAAAAACCTTCGGGCACTTTCTTGCCGCCATGGATATTGTTGCTCCTATACAACGAATCAATCACATACCGGCTCCCCATGTCCATGGTCTTTACTCCCTCGTCTTGCGAAATTAAAAATTCGTTAATTTTTTCTCCGGCGCGCGCGCCCGTAATCTTAAAACCCTTATTGTAATTAAATGCCTTCGCGAGGTCGACAAGCCGCATGCTTGGAATTTTTGGAATAAAAATCTCTCCGCCGTTCATGATTTTAAAAGAAGATGCCACAAATTGAACTGCCTGATCCAGCGTAATCCAAAATCTTGTCATGCGCTTATCGGTAATGGCTAATTTCTCGCCTCGCGCAATTTGTTCTTTAAAAACAGGGATTACGCTTCCTCTGCTTGCCAAAACATTTCCGTACCTGACAACGGAAAATTTTGTATCCCGCTTGGAACCGCTATAATAATTCGCGTGAATAAACAACTTTTCAGCGCAAAGTTTTGTGGCGCCATATAAATTGACAGGATGCACCGCCTTATCCGAACTCAAGGCAATAACTTTTGGAATATTATTATCCAAAGAAGCATCAATAACATTAATGGACCCGTCTATATTGGTTCGTATCGCTTCTATGGGATTATATTCGCACGCGGGAATTTGTTTCATTGCCGCCGCGTGAACAAGAAAATCAACTCCCTCGCAGGCCCTTTGCAAGCGCGCGCCATCGCGCACATCGCCTATAAAAAACCGTAAACGGTCATCCCTATTCAACGAATTGTTCATTTCTAGTTGCTTTAGCTCATCCCTGCTGTATATTCTTATTACTTTTGGGCTGCCGTACTTTAATACATTTTCCGTAAATGCTCGACCGAAAGAACCCGTTCCGCCAGTAACTAAAATCACCTTATTTTTAAATAATTTTAGGTATTGCCTATCAATTATCGTTTTACTTGACATGCCTTATATTGTACAGCAACTTGACGAAATAAAGCAAGGCGGGTACCATAACATCAACAAATGCGCACCCAACTCAAAAAAATGTTGAGTAAAAATCAACTCTCCATCGGCTCATGGATTACTTTGGGGCATCCAGCGATTGGCGAAATTATGGCAAGGGCCGGTTTTGACTGGCTGACCATTGATATGGAGCATAGCGCCATAGATTTAGACGAAGCGCAGGAACTTACGCAGGTCATTGAACTCTCGGGTTGTACTCCGTTGGTGCGGGTTGGCGATAATAACCCCTATTTAATCAAAAGAGTGATGGACGCCGGCGCCGGAGGCGTGATTGTGCCGATGGTGAATAGCCGTGCCGACGCCATTAAAGCGGTTGAGGCCGTAAAATACCCGCCGATAGGCAAACGCGGAGTTGGTCTTGGCCGCGCGCAGGGTTATGGATTAACCTTTGAAAAGTATAAAAAATGGCTCGCGGAAGAGAGCGTTGTCATCGCGCAGATAGAGCATATTAAGGCCGTGCAAAATCTTCGGGAGATTTTATCGGTTAAAGGAATAGACGGCTTTATTGTCGGCCCATATGACCTCTCCGGATCACTTGGCATCCCCGGTCAATTTGAGAACATAAAAGTAAAAATGGCCCTTGCGCAAATTTTAAAAATTTCCAAAAAAATGAACAAAACAGCCGGTTTTCACGTGGTTTCTCCGGACCCCGCCTTGTTCAGGAAAAAGTATGA
>JACOUK010000096.1 GCA_016177905.1 Candidatus Spechtiibacteriota bacterium
AGCATCTTTGACGCTCTTCGCTTGTTTTTCTTTCTCGTAAGATCTCTTACATAGTAGAGTTTCGCGCGGCGAACCTTGTCGTGCTTCACCACTTCTATCTTTTCGATATTTGGTGAGTGGAGCGGAAATGTTTTCTCAACTCCAACCCCATAGGAAATTTTGCGGACTGTAAAAGTCGCATTAAGACCTTTTGTCCCATGCTTGCGCGCTATCACAACTCCTTCGAATGCCTGCACCCTGTCTTTGTCGCCTTCTTTGAGCCGCTCATAGACACGCACGGTGTCTCCGGTTTGCAGCGGAGGTATGTTTCGTTTTGTGTATTTTTTTGTAAATTCAAGTACTTTGTCCATGGGTTGTACGATGCCTTTAACTAAGTATTTGTAAAGCTTTGCTTAAATCTTCTGGTAACTCGCTTTCGAATTCCATTAAAGCACTTTTGAGGCGAAAGGACAAGTATGAGGCATGGAGAAAGTGGCGATTGAGTCCCGGCGGGCATCTTTTTGCTTTTCTTCCATAGAGCTTGTCGCAGGCTATTGGGTGATTGATTGAGGCAAAGTGTACGCGAATCTGATGCATCCGACCAGTCTTTGGCCGTATCTCTACGAGCGTATATTCTCTGTATCGTTTGACAACTTTGTATTCCGTTATCGCGGAGCGTATTTTGTCCTTGAATTTCGAATCGTTTCTGGTTGATGCGGACATTCGTGTCCCAATCTTTATAAGCGGTATTTCGATAGTGCCGTTATCTTTTTCTAATGCGCCTGAAACAAGCGCGATGTATTTTTTTTCCACCTTTCTCTCCTGGAACTGTTTTTTTAATTCAAAGAACGTTTCGTTATTTTTCGCGATAACCATAAGACCGGAAGTTTCTTTATCAAGCCGATGCACTATCCCGGGCCGCAAGGGATTTTCGCCCACACTTTTTATTTCGGGATTGATCTGTGACAATAAACCCACGATCGTGGGTTTATTGTCACCTTTGTGCGCGGGGTGCACGGCAATGCCGGCTGGCTTGTCTATGACTAATACATCGTTGTCTTCGTAGATAATCTTGAGTTTCATGGTCATACATTACTATATGTATCACAAAATAAAAAGCCCCGCAGTTTCTGCCAGAGGCAGACAGGGCGGGGCGTTAGGGGGCAAGGGCCGTTAAGGATTCTTCTATTCTTTGAAGCGCATCGAGCTCGTTTGTTTTTGCCTTCTTTTTTCTTTACAAAAAATCAAGCAGGTACAATCACGACACTCGCCAGAACTGCCAGAACAATGACTCCCTTATGTTTCATTGCTGTCCTCGCTATCCTCCTTTTCAAATCGTAATGTCAAGAGTTCTAACGCTGATACTGGTACAAGTATTATATCGTCCGGATCTTCTTTGTTTTGGTTTACAAGTGTTAAGGAACCACCCCCAGACATGAAAGTCGAAATTTTATGAGCAAGTTGTTTTTTTGTCTGTTGGTCTTGATTTGTTCCCCATCCGCTATGGGGAACAAAAACCCTAAACATATTTCCGGACATTCCGAATGCAATCGCCTGGATAGCTCTTCCTCCAAAAAATATAACTTCTCTAATGTTGACATTCATTTGATTGCCGTTCAGAAAATGGAGGTATAGTCTAACTTTAGAAAGATCTATGTATTCTTTTCCTTTGTTGCCCATTACTCCTCCTTCATCGCCCGAACCCCTCCTAGGGTATTCTTGCATAAGAACTTTTAGCTGTCAAGGTGCGTATTCAGGGGGTCTATTTTTCTTTTACCCTGCATCCCAACTTCCTCAATTTGGCGATTGCTTTTTCGAGGTCTTTCTCCTGCACAAGAAGATGATCGGTTGAGTATGAGGAGACGTAGAGAATGCTTATTCCTTCCTCGGCGATAGCGCCGGAAATTTTTGCGATAAATCCCACGAGATCCATCGGAAGCAGCATAGCAAAGGTGATTATTCGCCAGTCATCTTCGCCAACGTCAATGATATCTTTTGCGGGCAGTATGCTTCTCTCACAGATTGTGGTGATTTCATTTTTATCTACTATAGTCGCAAAAGCTCCCTGTATTTGGCTTTTTGTTTTTGCGACAGCAAATTTTTCTTTCCAGACATATATTTCCCCGTTGTTTAAAAAATCTTCAACTTTTAGTTTTGCCATGTAAAATGTTAATTTTAATTGTAAAAAAGAATTGCGCTGAACTATAGTGGAGTGGGCTCAGTAGGAATCGAACCTACAATCTCTTCGATGTCAACGAAGTATTTTACCACTAAACTATAAGCCCTTGAGACTTGTCCATTGTAATTTGATCGCTCCCCGCCTAAAGCCCGCAGTAGCGGGCATTATGGCGGACCCGCCAAACTGCGAAGCTGTTGGCGGGTAACCAGCTGAGCTACGCGCGCGCGAAATTTCTCAAAATCTTTGATTTTGCAAGAAATTTCAGCGTCCCGAGCTTGTCGAGGGACTTTTGCCCTTCGACTTCGCTCGGGGCACTCAAACTTGCGGCCAAAGTAAGATTTGGGCAAGTTTGGTGTGCGCGTGCTTGGATTCGGACCAAGGGCCCACGCCTTATAAGAGCGTTGCTCTACCGCTGAGCTACACGCGCAACACTACGAGGCTTATGTCGTTTTCATCAGCCCCTCAAACTCCTTTCTTTCAATAGTCTCCTTCGTAAGAAGTTGTTTTGCCACAAGTTCGAGTTTTGTTCCTTGTTCTTTGATGATTTTGCGGGCAGACTTTAAGGCGTTGCCGATAAGTTTTGACACCTCTTCATCTATCTGAATGGCAATCTGTTCTG
>JACOUK010000097.1 GCA_016177905.1 Candidatus Spechtiibacteriota bacterium
CCGGAACTGTACGTAATTTCCCGTGAGACTTTCGAAAAAATTTTGGGACAATATCGGACATTTCGGATTCAAATTAAGGAAGCGCTTAGTGAACTTGAAAAAGAACTGAAAGAAGAAAAGCAGGCTTCTCGCTCTGCGATCCCCGGGTTTCTCAAAGAGGCTCCCGTGATCAAGGTTGTGGCGGTGATTCTGAAGCACGCTGTCGAGGGACACGCTTCCGATATTCATATTGAAGCTGCCGAGAGCCGCACGCATGTCCGATTTCGGGTTAATGGCATGCTTTACCCGAGTCTTTTTTTGCCTTTGCGCATCCATAGCGCTCTTGTTTCGCGGGTGAAGATTCTTTCAGACCTTCGTATCGATGAGGCGCGGATTCCCCAAGATGGGCGATTCAGCGCCGAGATCAGCGGACGAATGATCGATTTTCGCGTTTCCACTTTTCCCACGTATCTTGGCGAGAAAGTGGTATTGCGCGTGCTTGATCCTCTGGGAGCGATTCAGGAACTGCCGCAACTCGGACTGGCGGGGAGAAATCTTGAGATTATCAAGGAAGCAGTCAAGAAGCCATTCGGCATGGTTCTGATCTCCGGGCCCACGGGGTCTGGAAAGTCGTCGACACTGTACGCGATTTTGAAATCCCTTAATAGGGAGGCATACAACGTGGTGAGCCTTGAAGATCCTATTGAATATCACATCGAAGGAGTCAGTCAATCTCAAGTTCGCGATGACATCGGGTATACTTTCGCGTCGGGGCTTCGCCATGTATTGCGCCAGGATCCTGACATCATCATGGTCGGAGAGATTCGGGATTCGGAAACGGCAACTCTCGCGGTACATGCCTCACTGACCGGCCATTTGGTGTTTTCCACAATTCATACGAATAATGCCATAGGGGTGATCCCCCGGCTTATTGATATGGGAGTCCCATTTTTTCTTATTCCAAGCTCTGTCATTCTTATGGTTGCCCAGCGCCTCGCGAGCCGCTTATGTGTGTATTGCAAGGTTTCGGAGAAAGCGCCCGCAAAAGTCGCGAGCCTTATTAAAAAGGAAATCCAGGGGATGTCGGAAGAAACGCGTTCTCTTTTTGGGATGAAAGTCCAGGAAGAATACGAGGTGTGGCGTTCGGAGGGCTGTGATCGATGCGGAAGAAAGGGGATTTCCGGAAGGACGGGAATTTTCGAGGCGCTTATCGTAACGAGGGAACTGAAGAATATTATTTATGAACAAGCGAATGAGCTTAAAATTCTGGAAGAGGCAAAGCGTCAAGGGATGGTGACGTTCCTGCAAGATGGTATAATAAAGGCACTCCTTGGGATTGTATCAATAGAGGAAGTGTTGAGAGTGGTGGAAGGGAGTTAGCGATTATACTTATTTCAATGCCCCAAAAAATTCTTTTAATAGAAGATGACCCGTTTCTTTCCGAGATTTACGTCACGAAATTCCATGAGGCGGGGTTTATGGCGGTTGTCGCTGAAGACGGAGTTTTTGGACTCGAAAAGGTGAAAGAAGTGCGTCCAGACATTGTGATTCTTGATATTGTCATGCCCAACATGGATGGTTTCGAACTCTTGCGGAAGATAAAAAAAGATGAAGATCTGAAGTTTACCCCGGTGGTGATACTTTCAAACCTTGGAGAGCAGGAAAACGTGGAAAAAGGTTTTGGTCTTGGGGCCGCTGATTATATTATCAAGGCGCATTACACGCCGACAGAAGTCGTCGCGAAGGTGAAAGAGATTTTGAAGAACAAAAAATAATGTTATGGATTACCAGCAGAAACTTGAACAATTACTTGAAGCAACAGTAAAAGAAAACGCTTCTGATCTTCATATTTCCGCGGGAAGGCCTCCCACTCTTCGGATAGACGGCCGGCTTGTTCCGCTTTTAAAATATGGAGTGTTGAGCGCGGAAGACTCTCAAGGATTATCTCTGTCACTTCTTCTGGAAGAGCAAAAAAAGTTTCTCTTGAGCCAAAAAGAAATAGATCTTTCCTACACATATCGCGATAAAGCTCGTTTCCGGATAAACGTGTATTTTCAGTCAGGCGCGTTTGCGGCGGCGCTGCGCGTTATACCAGCGAAGATTCGCACTATAGAGGAGCTTGGTCTGCCGCCGATTCTTCATCGTTTTACCACGCCAGCGCAAGGATTTTTTATCGCTGTCGGACCCTCTGGTCATGGAAAATCCACGACGCTCGCGGCTTTTATTGATGAAATCAATCATACCCGCGCCGAGCATATTATTACAATCGAAGATCCGATTGAGTATGTTTTTACGCAAGATCGCTGTATTATCGATCAGAGAGAAGTGGGAAGAGACACAAAAAGTTTTCCAAACGCTCTCCGCGCGGTATTCCGTGAAGACCCGGACGTGATTATGGTCGGGGAGATGCGGGATGCAGAAACAATCGCGACAGCGATTACCGCGGCAGAAACGGGCCATTTGGTATACGCGACGCTTCATACAAACAATGCCGCGCAAACTATTGATCGCATCATCGATTCTTTTCCTCCCGAACAGCAGCATCAGGTGCGTTCACAGCTCGCCTTAACGCTCCTTGGCGTTGTGTCAAAACGTCTTATCCCGAGGATCGACGGCGGGATAGTGCCCGCCTGCGAAGTGATGATCGCGAATTCCGCGGTAAGAAATCTTATCCGCGAGCAAAAAGTGCACGAACTCGGTCTTGTAATCGAGACAAGCGCGGAACAAGGAATGATTTCTTTAAATAGATCTCTTGCGGGCCTTGTAAAGCAAGGCGAGATATCCCTCGAAACAGCAGAAATGTATTCGCTTGACGCAAATGAAGTGCGAGTGCTCGCGAAGCGGTAAAAATTGCGCCCTATGCCGGTATATAATTATGAAGCACGTACAAAAGAAGGAGAGACGCAGGCGGGGAGAGTTGATGCGCCAACAAAACGAGTTGCGAGCGATATTTTACAGCGCCACGGCTTAGTTGTCGTTGCTCTCGAGGAGGCAAAAGAGGTTCCTTTGTACGCGAGGAGCGTGAAATTTTTCGAACGAGTCGGGATAAGGGATATCGTCATATTTTCAAGGCAGATCACTACTCTTTTTGAGGCGGAAGTTCCTTTGGTCGCGTCTTTAGAGACAGTCGCCGCTCAAACCGAGAATAGACGCTTTAAAGAAATTATATTCGAGATTTCCGCCGATGTGGAAGCGGGAACCGCGTTTTCCGAAGCGCTCGGAAGACATGCGGATGTGTTTTCGGATTTTTACATCCAGATGGTGAAGGCAGGAGAGGCTTCGGGCAGGATGGATCAGACGCTGAACTATCTCGCCGATCACATGGAACGGGAGTATCAGGTGATATCTCGGGTCCGAGGCGCGCTGATTTACCCCGCGTTTGTGATAGTGGGGTTTTCTGTTGCCTTTTCAGTTCTCATGATCTTTGTCATCCCTCACTTGACGAGTATTCTGGAGCAGTCGGGGCAAGCGCTTCCTGTTCTTACGAAACTTATTATTGGCGTGTCAAAATTTCTTCGATCGAGCTGGTACATTCTTCTTTTGGGGTTAGTGGGGGGCGGCGCAGCGACTTTGCGATACGTCAAGACACCGACTGGAAAAAAGATGTGGGACAGAATTCAGTTAAAATTTCCTGTTTTCGGGGGTATTTTGACGAAAATGTACTTGTTTCGTTTTGCGGAAAGTTTGAGCACGCTTATTGAAGGAGGCTTGCCGGTGACGCGAGCGCTTGCGATTGCCCGCGATGTCACCGGGAATACGCTCTATAAGGGCATTATCAATGAAGCGCTTGAAGACGTGAAGAGGGGGGGTACTATCGGAGGCTCGCTTGCTCTTTCGGACGCGATTCCTCCGCTTGTAACGCAAATGGTGGTAGTGGGAGAGCAGGCAGGGAAACTTGTGCAGGTACTTCAAAATGTGGCGAGATTTTATCGCAAGGATGTGGATAACGCGATAGATAATATTACTTCGCTTATCGAGCCGATTTTAATTCTTGTGATGGGCGTTGGAGTAGGTCTTCTTGTAGCGGGCGTGATGATTCCGATTTATAATCTTGCCGGTTCATTCTGATACTTATCCACACTTTTTTGTTGGTGTTATTTTGTGTATCATAGGGACATGGCATCCTTTCAAAAAGGAAACGGAGCTTTTACGCTTATTGAACTTCTTGTTGTGGTCACTATCATGGGAATTTTAGCTTCTATTGTGCTCGTTTCTCTTAGTTCGGCGCGTATCAAGGCCCGAGATACGCGGCGCATCGCGGATATTCGGCAAGTGGTGCTCGCGCTCGAATTTTATGCGGATCACTATCGCAGCTATCCTCCGATAGGAGCCTCGACAACCCCGGCCGCAAGATGGCAGAAATTGAAGGAGTGTCTTGAGGCACAGGCCGCTTGCACCGACAATAAAGATTCTTTTCAAATTATGCCGGTTGCTCCGGAAGACCCCACGAATTTACCGGAGTTTCAGTACGACTACTCTCCTGATAGCGTGGGCGGAAGTTTTCTGATCAAAGCAAAATTGGAAGGCGCCGATAATGCGGCTTTGCTTACCGATGTTGACGGGAAACAGGTAAAATACAGCAACATCGAGTGCGATGATCCGGCGTATTGTGTTGAAATTTAATTAGCTTTTATGGCGACTCATTTATTTTTCGTAAAAGATTCAAAGAAGGAAGTTCGCCTGCCGATTAGGCAGGGCTTTACGCTTATCGAGCTTTTGGTTGTGGTTTCTATAATCGGCCTTCTTGCGAGTATCGTCGTGGTGTCGCTGGGAGGGGCAAGAAAAGGAGGACGCGACGCGAGGAGAATCGCGGACATCAAGCAAACCCAATCCGCGATGGAGCTTTGCAATAATGATCCTGCGTGCGGAGGATCCCCAACGGCCTTTGATTACCCGGGTACTGCCGGAGCTCCAGTTACAACCTGTGCGGCTCTGACAACGGCGCTTACGGCATATATCAGCACAGAGCCAAGGGATCCGGACGGGTCAGTGTATACTTGTTTTTCTAATGGCTCTTCGTATTGTCTAAGCACGACAAACGCTCTTGAAGCAACATCGCAATGGGTGATCGCGGCTGATGAAGGTTTTCGAACCAATGGCACCGGGAGATGCCTGGATTCTGCAAGTAGATAATATTAAACAAAAGGTCGATTTCTTATAGCGTACATACAGAAGATACAAATTATAATTTATTGACTTATGAAAAAAAATAACAAAGGGTTTACGTTAGTCGAGCTATTGGTGGTAATCGCGATCATGGGAATTCTCGCTTCTATTGTGCTTGTGTCATTAAACAACGCGCGACAGAAAGCTCGGGATGTGAAAAGAGTGGGGGATATGTATCAGCTTCAGCTCGCGCTTCAAGGTTTTTATGACGATACTCAAGCGTACCCGGGAGGAGACGGGGTTGCCACCACATGTTCATCTCTTGCTTCAACATTGACTGCTCTTGTTCCTACGTATATTGCGGGATTGCCGGTTGATCCGGGAGGAGGCGGGCTTGTCTACGCGTACGACGCGGCGCTCACAACAAACGGCCAGAGCTATGTCTTGCGGGCTGATCTGGAGAATGTCGCTCATAGCGCGCTCGCGTCGGATGTTGACGGCGATGCCACGGTAAACTTCGGATGTGATTGCGCCGATACGAATGGTTATTTCTGCGCGAAGCCGTAGATAATTGCGGCAATTTTCAAACCCCTCCGTCCTGTCTGCCTCGGGCAGAAGTTGCGGAGGGGTTTTGTGATATAATTCTCTTGTGCCTTTCTATCCTTTCGTCTTTTTATTTGGACTCATGGCAGGCAGTTTTTTGAACGTCGTTATTTATCGTCTCGATACCGGCGAATCAATAATCAAGAAGCGTTCGCATTGTATAAAATGCGGTCATGAGCTTGCCTGGTATGAGCTAGTGCCAGTCGTAAGTTTTTTGATACAAAAAGGCAAATGCCGTGCGTGCGAGGCATCTATTTCATTGCAATATCCTACAGTAGAAATAACAACAGGTTTGCTATTTCTGCTCATTTTTAATCAACTGCTGATTTCTGGGTTTTTAAACACCAGTTACTACCTCATAATCGCAAGCCTGCTGATCGTGATTGCTGTTTTTGACCTTAAGCATTTTCTCATTCCAGACAAAATAGTTTACCCGGCAATTGTGCTCGTAGCGTTGTACAAATTTTTTGAGTTTTTGGCGCCGAATAATTGGGGTTTCAGTGGAAATGTATCTCCCTTGTATATTCCTCTCCTTACAGCGCTTTTCGCTTCAGCCTTTTTCGCCGCAATTTTCTTTATATCCAGGGGGAAATGGCTTGGATTCGGAGATGTGAAACTCGCGTTTTTGATCGCACTGTTTTTGAGTTGGCCTAAGATTCTGGTAGCTTTGTTCGCTGGGTTTATCCTCGGTGGTATAATAGGAATAGGGCTTATCGCGATTCATAAAAAGACGATGAAGAGCCAAGTGCCTTTTGGTCCGTTTCTTGTGGCAGGGACTTTCATTGCAATGTTTTTTGGAGATTGGATTTTGAATTGGTATATAGCGTTACTTTGATGAAAAATAAAAATGGTTTTACGCTCATTGAGCTTACTGTTGTCATCACCATTATCGGACTTTTATCATCTGTTTTGTTCGTAAATTATCGCGCGGGAGGGCAGAATTTACGAGAACGAAGATCGATTCAAGCGATTGCTCAAGCCGTACGAACGGCCCAAAATAGGGCGCTCGCATCTGATTGCGCGACTCCTCCATGCAGATTTGGCGCGCACTTCGACACGTCTTTGTCGACTTTCTTTATTTTTGTGGATCTGGGCGCGAAGAACGGCCGATACGACAGCGGTGAAGAAATTGAAACACAACAGTTTGAGACAGGCATCGAGATTACTGATATCCAGCCAAATTACAGTTGCAACACGGCAAAGTGCGGCGATGTGCTTTTTGATCCGCCGGATCCCTCAACCATTTTTTCCCCATCTGGCGTTGATTCTTTGACTGTTACTATAACGGGCGGAAAAAAAGTAACCGCGGAGAAGGGAGGAAGCGTTGACGTGAATTAGCAGTAATTTTTAATGAAAGGATTTTCACTTCTTGAAATTATTATCGCGATTGCTGTGCTTGGAAGCGGCATCGCGGGAGCGATAGCGCTTATTAATCAGACAGTTGTAACTGGCGTTTTTGCTCAAAAACAGCTTATCGGCGCTCATTTGGCGCAAGAGGGGGTCGAGGTTATGCACAATATTCGCAACACAAATTGGATTAAGCAAAATAGCGACCCCGCAATTCTCTGGGACGGCGGACTTACCGATGGGAATTCCTGCGTGAATTTTAATTCTGCTTCGCTTTCCGATGCGGGATTTGCCGCTGGTTCTTGCGATAGCCCGGCGCAAAGAACGCTTTATTTTTTGAATAATCGTTATATTCATAGCCCCACGGGCGTTGGGAGCGCTACGAATTTTTTTCGTTACATTTCCATAGCTCATGGCGTGGATTCTGATGCGAAGACGTTTGTGCGTCTGACGAGCACCGTAAGTTGGGATAAAGGCTCAATAAGCGTGGAGGAGGTATTGTATGATTGGAGATAAAGGCATGCAAAAGGGTTTTACATTACTTGAAATTATTGTCGCGGCTACGATTTTTGCGATTGCTTCAAGCGCGATTTCAGCGCTTTTTCTTGTCGGAGTGAAGGGGCAGAGAAACGCGCTCGCGACACAGAATGTGGTAGAAAATACGCGGCTGGCACTCGAGCTGATGTCGCGGCAGATTCGCATGGCCCAGCGCGATGAAACAGGGAGTTGCGTCGGTGAGCAAAAGACAACGTTTAATGCCGGCGGGGCCACACTTACGTTTCTTGATTCGCTTGGAAGATGCGTCACGTATCAGACGGCGGGAAATAAAATACAGATGAAACAGGGAAGCGGAGCGTTTTTAGATTTAACATCAGATGATATTTTGGTCGAGACTCTTGAATTCGAAGTTTCGGGGAGACTAGCAACTGACGGAGTCCAGCCGCGAGTAACAATGTTTCTCGCCGCGAAAGCTAGCGGGACAAAGCCGGAAGACGCGGTTAAGATTCTGCTTGAGACAACAGCGTCAGTAAGAAATTTGGATGTGCCATGAAAAAAATTTTCTCGCTTCGTACAATCTCACATAGCGCGGTAATTTTTCGCGAGAAAGGCATTGCGATAGTGCTGGCGCTTTTAGTGTTGAGCAGCGTTCTTGCGATAGCGCTTGGAATCTCGACAATTCTTTTGAAAGAAGTTCAATTTGGGAAAAGCGCGGGGTTTTATATCCCCGCCCTTTTTGCCGCGGATTCAGGAATTGAAAAGATACTCATAGTACGAAATGATCCCAATCAATTTACCGGATGTAAGACAAGGGCAGACGCGCTTACGCGCGATGACTGCAAGCTCTCAAACGGGGCGCTATTCTGGGTGAAAATTCGAGCGAAAGCGACAGATCCAACTTGTCAAGCGGAGAATTTTTGCGTAGAATCAACTGGAGAATATCAGGGGACTCGACGCGCGATCGAAGCAAATTATTAAACTCATTTCTGCGATTACTACAGCATGACGAGACGGCTAGAAGCAAAAAAACGGATAGAAAAACTTCGGGAGGTGATCAATTATCACCGATATTTGTATCATGTCCTTGATCGGCAGGAGATTTCTGATGCGGCCCTTGATTCGTTGAAGAATGAACTTGTCAAACTCGAGCGAGATTTTCCGGAATTTATAACTCCGGATTCTCCGACCCAGCGCGTTGGCGGCGAGCCTCTCGATAAGTTTGAGAAGGTTCTGCACAGAGTCCCCATGCTTTCTATCGACGACATTTTTTTAGAAGAAGAAATCAAAGATTGGGGATCGTATATCAGGCGCTTGGAACCAAACGCGCGCTTTTCCTATTTTTGCGAATTGAAGATCGACGGCTTCGCGATAAGTTTGCTGTACAAAAACGGGATGTTGCGCCGCGCTTCAACGCGCGGAAATGGAAGAATAGGGGAAGATGTGACTCAAAATATCAAGACCATTGAAGGTATTCCTTTGCGGATTGAGTGCTACGGAGACAAAATTTCTCCCGCTATAAAAAAGAAAATCGAGGAGATGCTGATAGATGGCGAGCTTGAGATTCGGGGGGAAGTGTACATGGATAAAAAAACTTTCGAGAGAGTGAATCGCGAGCAACGGAAGAAAGGGGAGAAAGAGTACGCGAATCCCCGGAATCTTGCCGCCGGGTCTATACGGCAGCTTGATTCAAAACTTACCGCGTCGCGAAATCTTCAATTTTTTGCCTACGATATCGTAGGAGAGGTTGGGCAAAGACTTCACAGCGAAGAGCACGAAATCGCGCGGGCTCTTGGATTCCGCACAGATCCATACGCAAAAATTTGCGGTGATTCAGAAGAGATTTTTGAATTTTGGGAGCATATTTCGAAAGAACGGGAAAGGCTTGCCTATCAGATTGACGGGATTGTAATAAGCGTTGATGAGAACGCACTTTTTGAAAAACTTGGGGTCGCCGGGAAAAGCCCGAGAGGGATACGCGCCTTCAAGTTTGCTCCAAAAGAAGCAATAACGACCATTAAAGAGATTCAGGTGCAAGTGGGCCGCACTGGCGCTCTTACCCCGATTGCTCATTTGGAGCCAGTGCAGATTGGCGGAGTCTTTGTGAGTCGCGCGACACTCCACAATCAGGATGAGATTGATCGCCTCGATGTCCGGGTTGGCGATACGGTAATCGTGGGACGCGCGGGAGATGTGATCCCCGACGTACTTTCTGTTGTGAAGAATTTGCGAACAGGGAAGGAGAGGAAATTTGAGGTGCCGAAAATTTGCCCGGAATGCGGAGGAAAAGTCTCAAAAAGCAAAGAGGTTATTCTCCGTTGTCTGAATCTTCGATGCCCCGCGCGGTCGCGCAAGTACCTGCACTTTTTTGTTTCAAAGAAAGCGTTTGATATCGAGGGTCTTGGGCCTAAAACAATAGATCTGCTTGTGGACGCCGGGCTTATTTCAAGCGCCCCAGATCTTTTTGATCTTGCAGAAGGGGATCTCATGCCCCTTCAAAGATTTGAGCAAAAATCTTCGCGTAATATTGTCGCCGCGATCGAAAAAAGCAAGCATATATCGCTCGCGAGATTTTTGTACGCGCTGGGAATACGGCATGTTGGCGAGGAGACCACGCGAGATCTTGCTCAATATTTTGGCAGTATACGGAATATCGAGAAAGCGAGTGTTCAGGACTTGAGAAATATCCCGGATATCGGAG
>JACOUK010000098.1 GCA_016177905.1 Candidatus Spechtiibacteriota bacterium
CCCATGGAAGCGTTTCCAAGGGCCAAGCGGGGATTGTCATTTTGGCGACATTTTTTGCGACGAGACCTCGCTTTGTAAGCTCTGGAAGCAAATCTGCTATGAGATGGACTTCTGTAAGATAGCCGCTCGATTTATCATCGCCACTAATCCACAGCAAGTTTTCCCAGGCATGCTCTGCAAGAAAGCCAATAGTTGGTGATATTCTGTGCTTTCGCATGAGCTGGTCGGCAATTCGTTCTATGTCTTCAATCGCGGTTCTTGTGGTCATGAGCGCCTCCTTATACGTATCGCTGTGTCGGATGGTTTTTCTGTTCAATTCCAGTAGCTGCCCACTGGACGTCTTCTGCCAAAGCTTGTTCTATAGTACTCCAATTATTTCTAAAAAAATTAAGCTTTTCCTCGTGTGTAATTGTGCGAAATAGTTCGGGAAAGGAGACTTCAAGTTTTTTGAAGAATCTCGGCAAGACGTACTTTGCGATTTCTCTTGCGTCTTCAAGCTCCATTCGAATCCTCCTTTGGCCTCCGTAGCTTTAGCGAAGGATGGCCTCAAGCGGTTTGTAATCCTTTAGCCGCCCTATGCTCCTTGCGAGCCCCTCGTGGGTAATCCAGCCCTTGTGAGTGTTGACACCGCTTGCAAGCGCGGGATTTTCGCGCACTGCCTGCTCAAATCCCTTTTCGGCGATTTTTCTGATGTATGGAAATGTCTCTTGGCAGAGCGCGGGAGTTGATTCGCGAGGCACCATTCCGGGCATGTTCGGCACGCAATAGTGCACTATGCCGTGTTTTTGAAAAGTCGGTTTGCGAAGGGATGTCGCGTGGGAAGTCGTAAAGCACCCGCCCTGATCAATGGATACATCCATCACTACGGATCCAGGCCGCATATCCTGTATCATTTGTTCCGAAATAATTTTCGCCTGCTTTTCTCCCGGGATATGCGCGGCGCCGATAAGAAGATCGGTTTTTGCAAGGATTGACGCAAGCTGTTGCTGATGATCCGGATTGTCGCTATCGTGCCGGACAAACCAAAGATTGTATGGAGAAAGCCGCTGGTACAAATAACGCAGAGGATCAAATTTGCGAGGGTCCATGTCGAACAAGTAGAGCATTTTCGGATTCGCTTTCGCGACTAAATCAGCCGCGGCAGAGCCGGCATTTCCAAGGCCAATTATTGTTACCGTGGATTCCGGACCTATCCTTATGCCGCGATGCCGCATAAGGAGTTTTGCGCCGTCAAAAAAAGCGATTTTGCCGGCAATTTTTGACATTGCGGCAAGGATGTGGGTGCCGCGCTTATCCTGAATCGTGCCGTAGTCAATCAAAGTTACTCTGGTATCAAGGAGAATATCCAGAAGCGGTAAGTTTGCGGCAAGGTGTCCGAAACACATAACTATCTTGCCGCAACCCAAACGTTCAATATCTTCCGGCAGGGGCTGTTTCACTTTTAATACTACATCAGACAGCGTCCATACGAGGTCTCGTGAAAGCAATGACGCGCGAGCTTGGCTATATTGCTCGTCGGGAAATCCGCTTTTTACACCAGCCGAGTCTGCGATCAGTACTTGGACGCCGGCGAGAACGAGTTTCTCCGCGTCTTGCGGTGTAAGCGCGACTCTTCCTTCGCCTTCCATCGTTTCTCTATCGCATCCGATTCTCATGCATTTCCTCCTATTTTTTCAAAGTGCGGGATTGTTCCGATAGTATAACATGTACACGCGAAAGGCAAGGAATTGACGCGTACAATTCTCTATGGTACAAAGATGGGAATCGCACTTTGACATAAGAAAATGGAGGTAGCTGATGGACATCGGTAAGCGTTTGCTAGGCGCAGCCGATGCTGTCGGCTGCCTGATAGTTGGCCCGTTTTTTGTGGGCGGGTGGAGCGTTGAAGGCGTTCTTAAAAAAGGCGCAGAGCTAAAGAAGCGAGGCTATAAAGTCACCTATAATCTTTTGGGTGAACATGTGAAAGAGAGAAGGGCTGTTGAGCAAGCCCTTCAGACAACCCTGCGACTCGTAGAAAAAATGGATCAATCCAATAGCGGCAATGTCGCGATAAAGCCAACTCTTTACGGACTTTTCATATCAAGGGGACTTTTTCACAAAACTGCCGAGCAAATTGTTGAATGCGCAATGGCGCATGGCATAGAGGTGGAGTTTGACGCAGAGATGCGCTCGGTAATTGCCGATACCTTTAAGATTTTCAGCGAATTTGCAAGAAGATTTCCGCATAGAAATTTTGTCCGTCAGTGCGTGCAGGCGCATCTTCGCGACATCTTTGATCTCATGGACGAATACGAGCTTTGGGACAAGCAGTTGCGCGTGGTGAAAGGAGCGGGAGTATACGAAGAAGCTGAAGAGGTAGTACTAAAAGACGCAGGCGAAATTATGCGGCAATATTGGGAGATCGCAGAGAGAAATTACTCTATAGAAGGGCAGGTTCCACAGATTGCCACAATGCGCGACGAGAGCATTCCCGCGCGCGCCGCGAGCTTATCTCCCAAGTCATATATAAGGCCGTATAGGTCTGTTATTCAAACACTTTACGGCCCCATAGGCAGGGGACTCCGTAAAAAGTTACTGGAGGATGGCCGCGATGTGAAGGTATACATCCCCTTTGTTTCAAGCCCGTGCGATTTTTCCTGGTTTGGCTACGGTATGCGCCGTGCTAGTATGATGCGGCGGCTTGTGTGGGAAGAAACCAAAAACAAATTTAAGGAGGTATGATTATGGCACTTATGGTCAACGCACTTCCGAAGATCCCCAAGCCCGACAACTCTCCAATGGTGAGTTTTGCCAAGGGAACCAAAGAGAGGGAATTACTGCTTGCAGAAATTGACAGACTCCGCTCTGTAAAAGAGGTCCCGACGCTCCCTTTGTGGATCGACGGACCAGTGTATTCCAAAGAAACTGTGCCCTGTATAGTTCCCCATGATTTTAACCGTCGTCTTGCTCATTTTGGCACCGTTACGGAAGAGAATGTTCATATGGCGGTGGAGACAGCACTTCACGCGAGAGAGCGGTGGTCGCAAATTCCCTGGTTCATGCGTTTTCACATTTTCAGGAAAACCGCGCGGTTACTCGAAACCAAGTATTTGATCAAAATGGTTGCGGCGGTGATGGAAGACTATTCGAAAAATCCGTTCGAGGCGTTTATCGATGTTCAAGAGCTCATTGACTTCCTGAATTTTAATGTGTATTA
>JACOUK010000043.1 GCA_016177905.1 Candidatus Spechtiibacteriota bacterium
AACGCAGGCCGATTCTTTCTGGTAAAAGCCGCCGATCAAGAACAATGCGGATATGCCCGAAGCAAAAGAACTTGCGCTTCAGCTGTGGCCGCGCTTGCGATTGCGCTTTCCCTCTACGGCACCGGCAACATAAATCTCCATCACCGCGCCGCGGCGAATTACTGGATATCAATGGCGATGGAAAAAGTTTTTGGCCCGGCCGCGGCTTTATCGGCAGTCGAACAATCACTGGAACTCTGGGATAGACAGCTCGCGCTTGACCCCGAAAATCCGCACTACCAAAAGGGCCGCCAAGGCGCGGCAGACAGACTCCGCGACCTTAAGGACGCCGTTTCAGCCCTATAAATATAGGGCTTTTCTATTCTACGGTAACCGATTTCGCAAGATTCCGCGGCTTATCCACATCGCAACCTCTCAATGCCGCAATGTGATACGCCAGAAGCTGGAGAGGAATAGTAGAGATTATTGGACTTAACATTTCAAGGGTTTTGGGGACATAAATCACATCGTCGGCAACACCTTCTATCTTTTTATTGCCGGTTGTGGTAATGGCAATAACCGGCCCGCCGCGAGCTTTGATTTCTTCGATATTCGAAAGCATTTTTTCATAGACGCTGTCTTTCATCGCTATCGCGACTGTGGGAAAATTTTTGTCTATGAGCGCCAGCGACCCATGCTTTATTTCGCCCGCGCTTAAACCTTCTGCGTGCGCGTAAGAAATTTCTTTGAGCTTCAGCGCCCCTTCAAGGGCGATCGGATAATTGTATTTTCTTCCCAAGAATAAAAAGTTTGCGTAGTCTTTGTACTTGAGAGCGATCTTTTTAATTTGATTATTCTGGCGCAAAATGAGGCGCGCAAACTGGGGAAGACGCACTATTTCTTTTGCGATTCGCTCGCCAAAAACATACGACATTCCCCGCGGACGGCCAAGATAAAGAGTAAGCAAGGCAAGAACGGTAAGCTGGGATGTGAACGCCTTGGTGGAAGCAACCCCTATTTCCGGTCCTGCGTGATTATATACGCCAGCGTGAGTGTCGCGCGCTATCGAAGAACCGACTGTGTTCACGATCCCAATACACAGCGCCCCTTTCTCCTTGGCTTCGCGAAGCGCCGCAATCGTATCGGCTGTTTCACCGGATTGAGATATAAAAACGGCCAGAGTATTTTTATCCAAAATTGGCTTTCTGTATCTAAATTCAGAAGCAAAATCAACTTCTACGGGGATGCCGGCGTATTCCTCAAGCATATATTTCCCCACAAGCCCGGCATGATAGGCTGTGCCGCAAGCAATAATACGCACTTTGTCTATTTCGCGCAGGCGCGCTTTCACCGGCTCAAGGCCTCCAAGCCGCGCCATGCCCTCGTCCTGTATAAGGCGGCCGCGAATTGAATTTTCAATGGCTTCCGGCTGTTCGTAGATTTCTTTAAGCATAAAATGCGCGTAGCCCCCTTTTTGCGCTTCTTCCAATCCCCATTCAACTTCGTGGGCTTGCCTTTCTTGCGCCTTCCTGTTCAAATCAGCGATGCGAAAACCACTCTTCGTGAGAACCGCGATATCGCCGTCCTCAAGGTACACGACTCGATTTGTGTGAGCAAGCACCGCCGATGGATCCGAAGCTACCATATACTCGTCGTTTCCCACGCCTATCAAAAGCGGGCTTGCCATGCGCGCGGCAACAATTTTGTGAGGATCTTTTTTAGAAATAACCGCGATGCCGTATGTTCCTTTCACGAGCTGAAGGGCCCGACGCACCGCTTCTTCGAGCGTATACTGTGCGGCATATTCTTCGATAAGATGCGGCAACACTTCAGTGTCGGTCTCCGAACGAAAGATATGGCCCTTTCTCAAAAGTTTCTCCTTGAGAGGTTTATAATTTTCAATAATCCCATTATGGACAAGGTAGATATTTCTTTTGCAATCAATGTGAGGGTGAGCGTTCTTTGCGCTCGGAGCTCCGTGAGTCGCCCATCGGGTTTGGAGGATAAGACAGGAACCTCGTATCGCATCCCATGGAACTTTCTTTTCCAATTCAGAAATTTTCCCGACTGCCTTCTCCGCAAAAATCGCATTCTTCTCATCATCAAAAAGAGCTATGCCGGAAGAATCATAGCCTCGGTACTCAAGACGCTTGAGCGCCTCAAGCCCAATCCGCGGATCATTTTGTTTTCCGATATAGCCCACAATGCCGCACATATCCATACAGTCTAGCAATTTGCGGGCAAAAATAAAAGCCCCTCGACTGAATCGAGGGGTCTCTACTCTCTAAAACTTTTCGCGATCGTCAGTTTTTGAATGTCAGAAGTGCCTTCGTAGGTAATGGTCGCGAGAGCGTCGTGCAAAATGGACATGGCTGTTGATTCTGTAGTATAGCCAAATCCTCCCTGCAGACGGTAGTTAAACATTGCGCATTCCACAGCCGTTTCGGATGCGGCAAGCTTGGCCGGTGCGGCGGCCACTCTGTAATCTTCTCCCGAATCCTTGAGCCGGGAAGCATCCAGCGTAAGCTCCCACGCCTGCTCTACCTTTTTGCTAAGCCGCTTTAATCTTTCTGCCTGAACGCGCAATTCAATAACCGGCTTGCCGAAAGCAACGCGCTGCTCTCCATAGGTTTTTGCCTCGTACAGAGCGCGCCGCGCGATGCCGACAGATTGCGCAGCTATATTAATTCTGCCATTATTTAGCGTTTCCATGGCAATACCAAACCCCTTGCCAATTTCACCAAGAACATTGCCTTCCGCCACAGCGACATCCTCCAGGACAATTTCGCAAAACTGACTGCAGCA
>JACOUK010000034.1 GCA_016177905.1 Candidatus Spechtiibacteriota bacterium
GTGCGCTTTATCGGCGATCGGCGCGGATTGCCGCAAGCCCTCGTATCGTCTATGGAGAAAATCGAGCGGGAAAGCGCGTCAAATACCGGAGGGATCTTTGTACCCGCGATAAACTATGGAGGTCGGGATGAACTTGTGCGAGCTTTCCGCAAAATCATAGAAATCGGAGTTCATCCGTCTGCAATGAGCGAGAGTACTATTACCTGTCACCTTGACACTGCTCGGCTCGCGGATCCAGACCTTATTATCCGCACTGCCGGAGAGGAGCGATTATCCGGTTTTCTTCTCTGGCAGGCGTCATACGCGGAATTTTACACCTCGGACAAGTATTGGCCAGACTTTTCAAAAAAAGATTTTCGGAGAGCTCTCAAGGTGTACGTTTCTCGCGAAAGAAGATATGGAGGAGACAAGGCTGTGTAATCACAGCCTTTTTGTTTTGATTTTTTTTCACCCGTGGTATTCTATAAAGCTAGTGTGAGCATGTTTTTTGACAATAGCGCGACAAGGAGAAAGAGGAGGAACGGCAATGGACATGGAGAAGGCAAAGAAGTTGGCTCACAAAATTTTAGATTCAGCCGCGATGATAAGAGGAATTAAGAAGGGCGGATACGTGGATGTCCGCTGCATGTATGTTGCTCAAGAAGCGATTGCGATGAATAGTACGCTTGTGGAATATCCCAATTGCATGCGCGAGAGCGGGGTTGGCATCCGAGTCCTTCTGAATGGATGTTGGGGGTTTGCAAGTTTCCCGGATTTGAATCAGCCCATGGCGGTTCTTGAAAGCAAAGCGGAAAAAGCTTTGAAGGAAGCGATAGAACTCGCAAGGGTGGCGAAACGGGTGTCGCAGGGTAGAATCACTCTTGCTCCACTCCTTCACGGCGCTGAAGTTTCGCGCTGGGAAACTCCCTGTCAGGTGAATCCTTCAAGCGTAGCGCTTAGCGAAAAGATTCAGGTTCTTGAAAGAGCGAACGAGTCAATGCTGAACGCCTCTAGTTATTTGAGCGTCGTATATTCCAAATTAAACTTTCGAGGAGTCGATAAGCTGTTTGCTTCCTATGAGAACGGCGCATACCGATTTATTTTTCAGCATTTTTTGACGGGCGGTATTTCTCTTTATGTCTATGCGAGCGACGGCAATGATGTTCAGCAACGCTCGTATGGTTGTTTCGGAAAAAACATAGGCGGCGGGTTTGAAAGTATTGCCGCACTTGACATCGAAACGGCGGCAAGATCAATCGCTGAAGAAGCGGAAGAGCTCCTTTTTGCCGATGAATGTCCGAATGAGGAGCTCGACGTTATTCTTCTTCCCGATCAATGCTGTCTTCACGTTCATGAGACCGGGCATGGTTTGGAAGGAGATCGTAATTTCGGATACGAAGAAACATACATCGGAGGAACCTACGTAGAGGAAGCGCTTCCTGAAATCGGCATGCATCGCTTTGGCTCCGAATCGGTTAATCTTGTTGCTGATGCGACCATGTCGGGCGGATATGGAACATTCGGGTTTGACGATGAGGGCGTTCCGGCTCAAAAGTTTTTTCTTGTAGAGAAGGGAATACTCAAAAATGTATTGACATCCCGCGAAACGATTGCCCAATTAAACAATGTGCTTGGGCGCGAATATTTTAGCGGGAGCAACGGCACGATGCGCGCCTATTCATCCTCTCGCGCGCCTCTTATTCGGATGACAAATATTTGTCTTTTGCCGGGCACAAAAAGTCTTGAAGATTTAATCGCGGATGTGGAGCAGGGCATTATTCTCACCGGTTCGTATTCATGGAGCATGAGTAAAGATAGAAGAAACTTCGATTTTGGACTGGAAAGGGGAATACTTATCAAAAATGGCAAGAGACAGAAGGTTGTGAAAAATCCGGGATACCGGGGAGATAATATTGCATTCTGGCATTCCCTGGAGGAAGTTGCGGGAGAAAGTGAATTCGAAATATCCAACATCCCAAATTGCGGCAAGGGGCATCCTGCTCAATACAGGCCGTTGGGTCACGGTTCGCCTCCTGCGTTGTTTCGAAATGTGCAGATATATAATCGAATGCCGGATTTCGCTCTGGGGGTGAGAAATGGAAGGAAGAGAAGAGGCGTTTGAAATTGTAACTTGCGCAGAGAGATTGATCCGTGAAAAGGGTTTATTCGGCACAGTTTTGTGGCGCGCGCAGAAGCTTTCCACGTTGCGGTCCGCGAGGAATTTTCTCCATCAGCCGACAGTAGCTCGCGAGCAAGCGCTTAAAATTTCTTTGTTCGATGAGAAGAGCAGGGCAGGGAGCGCGACGACTTCTTCGCGAAGCAGGGAAGCAATTCAAGAATCTTTACAAGAGGCCGAACAGCTTGTTTTATGCGTCGAGCCGTATCCGTACCTTGCAGAACTCATTCTTCAGCCAAAAGAATTTCCCGAAGAGCACATGGACGGATGGGATGAAGAAACAGCCGAGGGGGGAATGAAGAAGCGGGAGAGTTTTTTCAAAGAAGCAAAGAAAGCTGTAGATCGGCTGGGACTGCTTGCTTCTGCGCGATTTTATACGGGCAATATGGAGACTGCGGTGGCAAATACGCTTGGACTTCTCCGCTATCACAGATTTACGATAAGTTCCTGCGAGTTGACAATGACTGGTGTTCCAAATACAAACTTGAAGCATATCTCGGCATTCGCGGCGCGCTCCGCCAAGGATGTCTGTTCTATTGATTATAACGAACTCATACAAGAGGCCGTCGAAAGCGCTATTTTGCAGAAGCACCTTCCGATCGTTGACCCATTTTCTAAAAAGAGAAAGCGTTACAAAGAACTCGATGTTATTTTAAGCCCTTACGCGCTCGCAACCTGGCTTACGTGGTTAAACTGGTACGCGTTCAATGGGAATGCTTTATTCAACGAGACGAGTGTCTTGACCGGCAAGATAGGGCAACTCGTTGTTTCCCAAGATATAAGCATTGTGGATGATTGGCGTTATGATCATATGATACCGGCGCCATTTGACGCCGAAGGATTCACTCGCGCACGTGTTCCTATAATCGAAGAAGGAATCGCAAAGGGAGTGGTGTGCGGCGGGGTCGCAAGTAAATGGAGCGGGTTGCCGCGGACCGGCCACGCACTGATGAATGATTATACGTGGCCTCTCCACCTTGTCTTTACAGGAGACGATTACACCCTCGACGATTTAATGGAGTCATGTGAACGGCCCACGCTTTTCATTACTTCTTTCAACTATCCAAGCATGCCGAATTCGAAAGAAGGAGTGTTTACCGGCACCACGCGCCACGGTACTTTTCTTATCGAAGAAGGGAAGATATGCGGCATTGTTCCGCCTCTTCGCTTTATGGAGAGAACACTCGATGTGTTTTCCCGCATCTACATGAAGACAGAGCCGATGATTGTTGTGGAGCAGGACCATTACGAAGGCATCGAAGAATCAAGTTACGCGGTTCCCGCGGTAAAAATTGAAAACTTTCATTTCGTGGGAAGCGTTTCGTAATCACCCGTCCTTATAGCTTGAGGGCGGGTTTTTGTATATTCAAATCCGCCAGAAGCAATTATTCACCAAATTCCCGGTCCAATAGTTGACATATTTAGAGAAACGTGTAATATAAAAAGTCGCACATTGACAATATCGAAGTACGCGAAAGTAAAAAGTAAGGAGGATTGAGATGTCGCGAAGAAAAGAGGAATGCGGTGATATAAAGGCTTTCGAGGTGCCTTTGAGCGAATTACGATGGCAGTGCGATGAGGCACGTCTTGGATTTTCAAGTACGGCGGATATTGAGCCATTGGAAGATCATGTATTCATCAATCAGCCGCGGGCGGAAGATGCCATTGAGACCGGCCTTTCCGTGCCGGGGCATATTTTTTACTTGACTTCTGATGGGGCTATCACCTCTGTTCATCTCGCAAACCTTCGCAGGAAAGTTGCCGATCGCCCCCATCCTGAAATTTATGATATCCTCTATGGGCATAACTGTACGCAGCCGGACAAGCCGAAAAAGATTATTCTTGAAAAAGGCAAGGGAATACCTTTTGCAACGAGCGTAAAAAAGCTTCGCGACGCGCTGAAAGAAGCGATTCCGCGGACTTTGAGCAACGATGAATGTCTTACGCGACGTCAGGGAATCCTTGAGCAGGTTCAAGCGCAAATAGAAGAAGCGCGGCAAAATTTTCAAAATGCGCTCGACGATGCGCAATTTGAAACCGAAGAACTTGGCCTTGTGCGGTTTTTTATCGCAAGAAACGAGGAGGGGCGCGATATTCCTGACGGGCTTGGAAGCGCAATTATACAGGGATGCGTGGTCCAAAAAACTATTCTGCAGGGGCGTGAAGCCTTGGAAGAAAAAGACCTGTGGTATCCGTATTGGCAAACCAAAAAATTTGCCGAACTTTCCTCTGATGAACAAAAAAACGCGATTTCAGCAAAAATAGATTCCATAGCGCGGGATTTCAAAATTCCGTACGTACAGATGGTAGCGGAAATTAACGCTCTAAACGACAAAGCCACAGAGGAGACGCTTGAAGCAAGATCGGGCTTTGTAGATATGGCGTTCCGAAAAGAGTGCGCGGATATACTCAAAGAGTACGGCGAGCCAGTTTTTCCCTTTATTGACATGCTGCGCGAGTATACGATCGAGCGCGTTGAGGAACTTTTTCTTTTGCCAGACAGCACTACGCAGAATCCTCAACAGTATTCCAATTCCCAGCAGAACGCATTTAGACCAGACCCATTTCTTCCTTTCGAAATAAATGTTTTTGTTGATAACAGCCATACCACAGGCATTCCTATTATTGATGACCGCAACCCGATGTACGAGAGGCTTTTTGGAGAAATCGTGTCCGTCCCCAATGCGAAAGGTCCTCATTTCAGCGATCACACGATGATTCGCGCGGGAGATTTGAGCAGAGCGGAGGGAGGGTATCTTATTCTGCCGGCTCGGGCGCTTCTTCAAGATGCTTCTATCTGGAGCCGCTTACGCGCAGTTTTGGAAAGCAAGCGTTTGGATATAGGAGTAGGCGCGTGGCGGACAGTGACTCCCGAATCCTTACCCGTGCATGTTCGTCTTATTCTCGTGGGGGATAGATTGGCATATAACATTTTCAATTCTCACCCATGGCTGCGCGAAGATTTTAACGAGCTTTTTAAGGTCGTCGCGGAGTTTGACCGGACAGCCCCGTTTACAGGGGACACAGCGAGACAGTTCGCGCAACTTATGAAGCTGTTCTGTGGGCGGGAAGGCCTTCCCGACGTAAGTTCTGATGGCGTTGCAAAGATTTTCGAGTATAGCGCGCGGCAGGCAGGCGAAAAAATACGACTGCTGCTTGATGCGCGATCTGTCAAAGAAATACTCAACGAAGCAGGGTATCTCGCAAGACAAGAAAATCGGGAAGCCCCTCTTATCAAGGGGGAGCATGTGGCGCGCGCGCTTCAAAAAAGAGTCTACCGCGTAGATCTTATACGAGAAAAAGTGCATCAATTTATCAAAGATGGCATGTTGTTGATCCAGCTTGAGGGACGTAAGAAGGAGCAGATAAACGGCCTTGCCGTTTTTACCACTGGCGACTTGCGTTTCGCGATTCCCAAACGCATTACCGCGCGCACGTACGCAGGCAAACGGGGCATCATCAATATCGAAAGGGAAACTCATTTAAGCGGACCAGTTCACGATAAGGGCGTCTTTCTGTTCGAGGGCTACTTGGGCGGAAAATATGCCCGGAATCAGCCCCTCGCCTTTAGCGCGAGCATCTCTTTTGAGCAGGAATACGAAGGGATTGAGGGAGACAGCGCTTCTTCGACAGAGCTGTACGCGATTTTGTCCAGTCTTTCAGGATTGCCACTCCGCCAAGACATCGCGGTAACGGGCTCTGTGAACCAGATGGGCGAAATACAGCCGATAGGCGGCGTGAATGAGAAAATCGAGGGGTTCTTTGATGTCTGTCTGATGTTTGGACTCACTGGCGAACAGGGAGTGATGATTCCGCATCAAAACATACGGAACCTTATGCTTCGGGATGATGTCATTCAAGCAATCAAGGAAGGAAATTTTCATGTGTATGCTGTGCGAACGATTGACGAGGGAATTGAAATTTTAACTGGTAAGAAGGCGGGCGCAGAAATAACGAGAGGAGAGCACAAAGGACAATATCCCAAGGGAACTGTGAATTACCTTGTGGATCAGCGTTTGCAGCAGCTTGCGAAGGTCGCCGGAAGCAATTAAAACTATCAGCCCTTCGACTTCGTTCAGGGCAAGCCCCTCGACTCAAATGCGAGGGGTTTTATATTGCATATGAGACAATACTATGATACATAACTAGGTACGGCGCAAGCCGTAAGTTCTTTAAGGAGGTGCGAGTATGGCTAGTCCATCAGAGCAGAAAATAGGGAGCATTGCTCAGGAGAACAAGAAATGATGACCGGAGTAGCGGGGAATATGGAACTGTTAAAAATACTTTCAGAAATAGAAAAGAAAGCAGCAGCACAAGATGATACTTGGGGGCCACGGAATCTTTTCGGATATGAAGTGACCTTTACGAAGATGAGGGGTCATGAATATAATAGCTATGCAGCTAAAATTACAATTCCCGTCTTTGTGGTGGAGAAGGGACCGTGGGTAGATGGTCATCACTACCCCTACGGCCATGCAAAGAAACTGCACGATCTTGTGGGGCTTGGCGAGGGGGAAAACTTCGATAAGGCATTACTTAATGCTTTTAAAGATATTCTAGGCGCATTAGAATTAGCTAAAAGAGGCTTATAGCTTTGATTACTACTTATAGCCCCCAACCATTGAAGCGGGGCTTTCTTTTTAAATAAAATTCGCATAATATAAATGTAACCCCTCGACAAGCTCGGGGTGCTCAATTTTGCACCCACGCAGGTTCGCTTCGCGGGCAAAAGTGGCATGGATTTACCAAAACAGGAAGAGGAAATTCTGGAATTCTGGAAGAAAATCAAGGCTTTTGAAAAGAGTATTTCGCGGCGGCCAAAAAGCCGCAGTTTTGTGTTTTACGAGGGGCCGCCGACAGCGAATGGCAAGCCGGGGATCCATCATGTGTTGTCGCGCGCGTATAAGGATGTAGTTTGCCGCTACAAAACCATGCGAGGGTATCGGGTGGAGCGGAATGCCGGTTGGGATACGCATGGGTTGCCGGTTGAGATTGAAGTTGAAAAAGAGCTGGGTCTCAAAAACAAAAAAGACATCGAAGCGTACGGCATTGGAGCATTCAACGAAAAATGCCGCGCGTCTGTTTGGAAATACAAAGAGGATTGGGACAAGGTAACCGAGCGGATTGGTTTTTGGATTGATCTTGACCATCCATACATTA